>CALAWF010000231.1 GCA_937894665.1 uncultured bacterium
CAAGAGTAACTTCTAGAACTGACAACAAAGGACTTGATACTCAAAAAGATTCAACATACGAATACGCCCAAGACGGAACAGTAACAGAAAACACATCTGAATTAGGCGGGAAAAAGAAAACAACAACCGTAACTAAAGACAATGTTCTAATTTCTCAAGACATTGCAGAAGAAGGCAAAACTACTCAAATTAGACAAAATGATAAAGGTGGTTATACCGAAAATATTACAGAAGGTTCAACAGTAACCCAAAATGAACTTAATGCTGATAGAAGCAGATTAAGTCAAACCAAACAAGTTGGAGATAAACAATACCAATTAACATACGATGGCACTGGCAACACCACTGGAATCATTGTCCAAAATGGCGAATCTCCTGCTACAATTGCAAAAAAATTCGGAGTACCTTTAGACAAACTTCTTGAAGTTAACGCTGATAAATTAAATGGCAAAAAATATTTTGCAGTTGGGGAAGAAATCAAAATTCCTAGAGAAATGGAAGCTGATGAAAAAGTTCTTCAAGGCAGAAAAGATGCTCAAGGAGCTAAAGCTGAATACGCTCAAGAACAAGCACGCATCCAAGCAGAAAGAGAAGCAAGAAGACAACAAATTGCAGCAGAAAATAAAATCTATAAACAACTTGGAATTAAAAACCGAAAAGGTGCAGGAACAACTATTAAAGATAACAAAGGCAACAAATACACTGTAGTTGGTCAAGCCGGTTTTGAAAGAACTATCGCCAAAGATAGAAAAGGCAATATCCACGTAATTGCACATGATGGCGTTGATTTAAAAACAAATTATGTTGCAGCTGATGTTGCAAATGTAAGAGAAGGTAAAAAACGTATTGTTGTTGGAGGCAGAGCATATTATACAGATGGTGTTGCCAGAGATAGACACGGAAGAATGACTGTTACCGATTGGACAGGTAAACAAGCAATTCTATCCGGTGGTAAAAGTAAAACAGACTTATCTGACAGAGTTATTTTGCACAATGGCTATGTTCAAGCATCAGATGCAAGAGATGCGGCTAAAGATGCAAAACAAGAACAAGGTACATTCTCTGAAGGAAACAACGTAACACAATACAAAGATGCTTCCGGTAGAATTTGGTACTTTGACGAAAAAACAGGTAAAGCTCTTGTCAAAGGACAATATTCTAACTTTGTAAATAAAGAAGCTCAAGCAATTTCTGATTCCATTTATGATGCGGCAGATGGACCAGGAACTAAAGATGCTCAACTTGAAAGAGCGGTTGGCTACATTCGCTCTCCTGAAATGTTTGCAAAGGTAAATGCTCATATTGCTCCGAAGGATAAAGATTACACTCCAACTGCTGATACTACAGCTCTTGAAGCATTAATCATAGATGAAAATGACCACGGTACTGCTCAAGGTTATTTCAAAACACTTATTGATAACGGAGCAATGAAAACAAAACAAGCCGGAACCTGTATCGTAAGAGAACTTGAACACGAACTTCACGGAAGAAAATTTGGCTATACTTCAACCGAAGGCGTAAACAGAGTAATGAATTTATGCCACGATAGAAATGTCCGTCTTGAAGTTGAATCACAATTAGCAGCAAAACATCCAGAACTTAAAGCTAACGAATGTTCTATTACCAGAGCTTACATTGCAGATGATGGTTGGAATGCCCAAGAAGTTGACCAATTCGATGCAAATTGGGTTGCAAATAATGCCTATGTCCAAGCTACATACAAAACAGATGAAAATGGACAAATCGTTAAAGATGCAAACGGAAATCCTATAATCGAAGATATGGGCGATCAAGCACACAGAAACGGTGTTATTGGAAGATTATGTTTTGACTATGAGGACAAAGAAGCCCTTCACAAAGGCTTAAAAGCAATGAATGACGATCCAAATAGTCAAGACTACACTAATTTTGCAGCAAGAGCAGCTCAAGAAAACCAAAAACGTAATTATAAGCAACAATTCACAGAACAAGAATGCGTTCAACAATACTTGGCAGGTCGTGCAACAGATGATGGTCAAGTTGATGTAGAACAATTATCAGCTTGCAATACTCTACTATTCAAATCAGGTAAACCACCAAGAGTTCAAGCAGAAGAATCATTATATGCCGCTAAAAACGGAGATATGAGCCATGTATTTGATAGCATGGATCCGGAAGTTTATGAAGCTCAACAAGAAATCTTTGCAAAAGGCGACATCAAAGGATGTAAGAGCGTACAAGAAGCATATACAAAAGCAATGGCTCAAGCAAACAAGGATGAACAAGTCTTTATTCAAGCAAATGCAATTATTTCAAAGCAAGTAGAATTCTCACAAAAAGAAATTACTGATTTTGCAGTTTCCTTAATGCATTCTATTGATAATAATAGAGGAAGAGGAGGTTCTTCCGGCTTTAGTGCAGGCTATACAAATGATGCAGAAACACAAACAGAACAACTTAAGGCAATTTTAACAAACCACCCAGAAATTATTAATGACGTTAAAGCAAGAGTTGAAAAAGAAAAATTTGAATATACAACAAACTTAAACACCGGAGGTTCTGGTCCAGGATCGGTACAATCTTTCACAACCGATACAAAACAAAAATACCTTGATATAATTAACAATACAAATACAGCAGCAAAAGATGCGGTATTCTACGATGAAAAAGGTAACAAAATCACTGATCCGAAACAAATAGAAGCCTTAACAAAAGCGAATATGAACTCTTTACAAGGACTAAGACAATATGTTGCAGAGCTCGAAAGAGATTTCAAAATGGGCGTTGATGAAGAAGGTGCATTCTCTGATGCTGCCAATGGTCTTATTAGGTATTCTGGACTTGGCACAGATAGAGGCGATGTTGCAAACAACTACAGATACGCTAAGAATTTACTTAAACAACTTGAACTTGCTGCTCAAGGTAAATTAAGAGATAGCAGCGGAAAGGTTATCTCAGCACAAGAATTAGCTAAAAGAGTTCAAAAAGACATAGGCAAACTTTCTCAAACAAATGCCGATTACAAATCTTCAATCAGCATGGCTAAAATGGGTATAGTCCTTGCTCCTGTCATTGTAGTAACAACAGTAGCTACAGGAGGGGGTGCTGCTGTAGGATGGGGTAGTGCAGCGACAATTGCAGCAGGAACAACATTAGTTGTTGAAGGCGGTATCCAAGCAACAGAACTTCTTACATCTGAAACCGGAAACACTGCAGAAAATAGAGCTTCTGCAACTCAACAAGTTTTATGGGATTCAGCTTTAGCATTTACCGGTACAAAAATAGGTCAATTGTCAGAAAGAATGGTTCAAGCCGGAGTAAAAATGACATCCGCTACAGCTGAAAGAATGCTTATCCAAGAAGGACTTAATGCAAATGCAGCACGACTAATTTCAAAATCTCCTAATGCGGTTTCAACAGTATTAAAAAGAGCAGAAGAAATTACAGCCAAAATTCAACAAACAAAACTTAATCAAGTTATGACAACAGCTGGAGATAAATTTGTTGATGCAGGTGCAGGATTAATATCTAAGCAAACAGCATTACTTAATAAAATTGCTCCAAACTTAAACCCTGAAACAGCTAGAAAAGTATCTGTAATTCTAGCAAGAACAGAAGCTGCAGGTTTTGAAGTAACAAGCGATTCTGTTCAAAGTTTAGTTCAAATGTACTGTCAAGAAGGCAAATTTGATGAAGCATCTTTCACTCAAGGTATGATTATGTCTATCGCAGGCAATACAATTGGTCATATGACAAGTGGAATTGGAGATTTAAGACACTCAACAAGACCACAAACTGAACCTCAAGGCGTATTAGAACACGCTACAGGTAACGGTTCTCATCAATCAGGGGGAAAACTAAATGCTGACAAAATGGAAGCTGCAAGACAACAAGTTGCAGACGTTGCTCAACACGGT
>CALAWF010000232.1 GCA_937894665.1 uncultured bacterium
TGCTCAAATGATTCAAGCAACAAAATTGTATGAAAGTGAAACCGGCGAAGATGTTTCCTCTTTTAATACTAGATTGCATCCAAAAGATTTTTTAGAACAATATTTTGCCCCATATATGAAAGTTGTAGGACGTTGTACAAATAAGGCTCAGTGTTATGATAACCAAACTCCTCTTGCCATTGATAGAAAAACGATCGCTTGGCCTCCTCAGTATATGTTGCAATTGATAAACGGAACTTATATTGGAATTATACAAGTAGATGCAGGAACTGTTTTTTATATAGATATAAATGGTTCTGGAAAACCAAACCTGTCTGGGCGTGATATTTTTTATTTTTACTTAGTTAATGTCGATACAATTGGTGAAAATGAAGGATGTCAAGGTTCATTAGATATAATGAAGGCAACATTAACGTCCGGATTATATCCTGGTTCTTATGATTCCTGTTTTACTCCTCATGGAACTGAGTCTAGAGATAGACTTTTGGGTTTAGAAGCACACCGTTCTTGTAATAGGAAAGCTACTCATTTATCAATGGGTGATGCGTGTGCGGCTGTTATTATGAAAGACGGTTGGAAGATTAGTAAAGATTATCCTTGGAATTAACTCTTTCCATAAAATAATTTTCCATTTTTTATATGATGAAAAATGAACCTAATTATTGTTTAATCGTTATATTGAATGTATGAGGATATAACGTGCAATCATTTGGAAAAATTATTACATCTATATTTTTAACACTGGCTTTATTTACTCCTGATGCTTATGCTTTGAATGATGTGAAAGTTGAGCAAGGTTCTGTTCTTGGGCTTAATGACTGTGTTTCAATTGCTCTAAATAACAACCCCGCAATTAAAAATGCAAGATATAATTATGGGTTATCTAAAACTAATGTTGGTTCTGCTCGTTCAGAATTTTTCCCAACTATAGGTGTTGGAACCGGTTATAATATTCAAGATGTGAGCGGAAGAAGGGTTTCGCAAAACACGAATGCTTATTCTGTTGAAGCTACTATCAACCAGTTGTTGTGGAATTTTGGTAAAACTAATGCAAATATTAAAATGCAAAAGTTCTACTTAATTGCAGATGAGTATAATTTCTATAATACTGTCAGAGAAACAACTTTTGATGTGAAGCAAAAATATTATCAAGTGTTAGCTGCTCGTGCTACTGTTTTGATAAATAAAGCATATGTTCAAATAAATGAACGCAACTACCAAAGAACTAAGGCCTATTTTGATGAAGGAATTAAATCAAAAATTGATTTAGTCAATGCAGAAGTTACTCTTAGTGATTCTAAAATTCAACTTGTGCAAGCTGAAAATTCATATAAAAATTCTTTAGTAAATTTGAATAACGCAATGTATTTAGTGAACGCTCCGGCTTATTCAATTTCCGGAACAGAAGTTTTTAATACGAATGTTGCGGATAACGTTGCTCCTGTTGATTTGACAAAAATTACTAAACCGTCAGATAAAGAAATAAGCAAGCTCCCTGTAAATGTTAAGGATGCAAAACTTACAAGTTCTGTTGAAACTCTTGAACTTTTGACAGATTACAAGGTTGAAGAATTTCCGTATTCTTTTGAAGAGTGTATGAAAATGGCTTATAAAAATCGTGCAGATTTGAAGGCTTATAATTCAACTTTAGATGCGGTTAAGGAAAATCTTGTTTATGTAAAAAGAAATTATTATCCATCAATTTCGGCTAATGCAGGTTACGGGTTCAGAGATACAAATTCAACAAATTCGTTCAATGTTGGGGTAAATCTTTCCAGTTCTTTGAACATGATGAATCAAAAATATAAGGTTGATGCTGCGAAGTATCAAGTTGATATTGCAGAAAATTCTTTGAATCAACTAAACCAAGATATTTATTTCCAAGTTCAGAATGCCTATATCGATATGATTGAGTTGGAAAAACAAATTCCGCTTTTAGCTGTTAAAGTTCGTCAAACTTTAGAAAACTATGAACTTGCAGAAGGTAGATATTACGTTGGTTTGGGTGATTATATCCAACTTCAAGATGCAAAAGTTAATTATAACAATGCACAGTGTTCGTATATTGAAACAATTTATAAATATAATGTAGCAAGGGCTAATTTGGAAAGCGTAATAGCTTTGCCTCAGCCTGTTACGGTAACTTTAGAAGGAAAATAGAATGCAACAAATTAAAGTTAAAGAAATTCTAAAAAAATATGCAAAGAAAAGAATAGTTATTCCAATTGTATTGGCACTTGTTGTCGGTTCAATCGGTTATAATAATTTTAAATCTAATCAGGTTCATTATCAAACTCAAAAGCTGGATAAGTGTACGATTACAGAAGTTGTAGAAGCGTCCGGTACAATTAATCCTGTGAATACGGTTAGTGTTGGTTCTACTGTATCAGGTTTGATGAAAGCTATTTATGTTGATTATAATACCGAGGTTAAGAAAGGACAGTTGCTTGCACAGATTGACCCTGCGAATTTCCAAGCATCCGTTGACCAAAATAAAGCCCAAATCAATAATGCCGAAGCTAATTTAGCGAAACTGAATGCTGAAATGGTTATGGCTCAAAAAACTTATAACAGATATAAAAATCTTTATGCAAAAAACTTTGTTGCAAGAAGTGAATTAGATCAAGCAGAAAGTGATTATTTGGCTAAAAAGGCTTCAATTGGAGCTCAACAAGCATCTATTGCTCAAGCAAGAGCTAATTATAAAACTGCAATGACAAATTTGGGTTATACAAAAATTATCGCACCTGTTGATGGAACAATTATTTCTCGTGATATTGACGTTGGGCAACCGGTTGCCGCAAGTTTTCAAGCTCCGGAATTATTTACGATTGCTCAAGATTTGAAGAAAATGCAAATTGAAGTAAATGTTTCAGAAGCAGATATTGGCAAGGTTAAAGAAGGTCAGGATGTTGAATATACTCTTGATGGTTACCCGGACAGTACTTTTTATGGAAAAGTAACCCAAGTTAGATTAGATTCAACAACAACTTCTAATGTTGTAACTTATACCGTAATTGTCAGTGTAAGTAATGATGATTTGAAACTTAAGCCGGGGATGACCGCAAATGTTTCAATAATTACAAATAAAAGAGCGGATGTGATGTGTGCTCCTTCTGTCGCTCTAAAGTATTCACCTGATTCAACCGGACAAAAATATAAAAACCAAGGTATTTGGATTCTTGATAAAAATAAACCTTTAAGAGTTGATATTCAAGAAGGTGCAAGTGATGATTCTAATGTAGAAATTATTTCTAATCGAGTAAAATTTGGCGATGAAGTAATTGTTGGTTCTACCGGAGGAAAGAAAAAATCCGGTGGTGCTTCTTCTGATACTAATGGTAAAAAACGTGGCGGTCCTCCTGGAATGTTTTAGAGCCTAGATAGGATTTGAGTTTGAAGTTTATATTTAATATTTCAATCTCAACGAAAAGACAAGGTTATAATTATGAAAATAAATAAAAGAAAAAATGAAAACATAAGAAATAAATTTTGTAGCGATTATTATAACAAATTATTGCCACTATTTCTTTCTATGGAATCAATAAGAAGAAAATATCTTTGGGAAACTTTTTGGACTACCGTATTTGTAATCTTTTTTCCGATTATATTTGTTATTCTTCCTATCGTTTTTCGTTATCATTTTGATGGATATGAGATATTTTCTGTGTATGGAAATTATTATTTTGTTAATTTGATTTTTGGTGCTATGTTTCCAGTGGGAGTTGTATTTAGTCCAATACTATATATTTGTTTTTTCACAGGAGAATCTTATCTTGAGATTAAAAAGAAATTTCAAAAAGAACTAAAAGAGCATTGTTTGCAAGATGTTTTAAAAAGTTTCGGTAATATAAAACCCTCTGTTTTTACGGAGAAAGATATTTCTTTGATAGCAAAAAGCGGATTGGATTTTTATTTCTCTAATACTAATAGGGCTAGCCACTCATCTAAGATTGAATGTGATGATTGTATGAGTGGAGAGTACAAAGGTGTAAAGTTTAAACTAATGGAACTTTCTAATGGTTATTATTCTTGGGGAAGACTGATTATAAGTTTTTCTTCAAACAAAACAATAAAATGCCCTGCTATAATTACTCAAAAGGGGCAAACACCAAAAAGCTCAACGGATAAAAAAGTTTCTAGACTCGCATTTATATTTTCTGCTGAAATCATTGCTGCTATTTTTGTTTGGAATTGGCTATATCGTGCTTATCAAGATTTTTTAACTTATGAAGGAGATATAGGTTACTTGTGTAAGTTTAGTGCTCTTCTTGTACTATTAGCTCTTCCTTTAATTTGCTTTATTATATATACAGTTAAGAAAATCATCCATGCTTGGGTAACGTCTAAAAATGAAAAAGTAAAATTAGAGGATGGTCAATTTGAGGTTGCATCCGAAGATGACGTTGAAGCAAGATATTTAATTACTCCAACATTTCTTGAAAGGTTAAAAAACTTACAAAAAGTGTATGGTAAAAAAAGTTCTATAAAATGTGCTTTTTTTGAGGATCAGATAATGTTTGCGATTAGGACGAAAAAAGACTTTTTTGAATTGGGAACATTGTGGGCTCCAATGTCTGATACAAAGCAAATTGAAGAATTTTATAGCGAAATGACTGCAATTTATGATATGATAGATTATTTCAAATTAAACGAGAAGACAAGGTTATAATTATGGATTTGATAGAAGTAAAACATGCAATAAAAACTTACCAAACAGGAGAAGACTCTTTCAACGCATTGAATGATGTGTCTTTGCATGTAAAAAAAGGTGAATTTGTCGCAATTATGGGAACATCCGGTTCAGGGAAATCAACATTTATGAATATGTTAGGTACATTAGACAAACCTAATTCCGGTTCATATTATCTTGATGGGGAGGATATGCTCCATCTTGATTCGGATAGGTTAGCGATGGTTCGTTGCGAAAAAATGGGATTTGTTTTTCAAGGTTTTAACTTAATTTCCAGAACTTCTGCAATTGATAATGTAATGCTTCCGATGATTTATAAAGGAATTCCGGAAGAAGAAAGAATTAAACGTGCCGAGTGGGCATTAAAAATTGTTGGACTAAAAAATAGAGAAGACCATATGCCAAACCAAATGTCCGGAGGTCAGCAACAGCGTGTGGCGATTGCCCGTGCTATTGTTAATGATGCTCCTTTGATTTTGGCGGATGAACCAACAGGGAACTTGGATACTAAAACAAGTATTGAAGTTATGGAATTTTTTGTTCGTTTGAATGAGGAAATGGGTAAAACAATTGTTCTCGTTACTCACGAACCTGATATTGCAGAATATACAAAACGAGTTGTAAAATTCAAAGATGGGAATATTGTTCTCGATGAGCCAAAAGATGTTTGGTTATCTCATAGGACAAGAGAAACTTAAGGTATGGGAAAAGGAAAAAGGGAATAAGGAAATAAGTTCATTAAGGATTTTGATATTCTAAATATGTTAATTTAATTATAAAGACCTTTTCCCCTATTCCCTTTTCCCTTCTTCCTTATTATAAAAGAAAGGTTATTATGCTAGATTTCAAATCAATATTAAAAATGGCGACAGTGTCATTAAAAATAAATAAAATGCGTTCTATTCTTACCAGTTTGGGTATAATTATTGGTGTTAGTGCCGTGATTATTATGCTTGCTGTTGGTTCTGGTGCCAGTAAAAAGATTGCCAAAGATATGGAATCTATGGGAAGTAATCTTTTGATGGTGCGTTCAGCTTCTGCAAAATCCGGCGGGGTTAGAATGGGAATGGGTACACGTCCGACATTGACAATGAAAGATGCGGAAGTAATTGAATCAAAGGCTCGTGGTGTTTTGGCACTTGCTCCTTATTCTGCGGAATCAAAACAACTGACTTATGGAAATCAAAACTGGTCAACTACTGTGGGTGGTACAACTCAACCGTATTTTCTTATAAGAAATTACGAAATTGAATCAGGAAGAGGATTTTTACCTGAAGATAATAAAAATAGTACAAAGGTTGCAATTATAGGACAAACTGTTTCAACGGAACTGTTTGGTGATGTTGACCCTATTGGCAAGACAATTAGAATTGGTAATGTTCCATTCAAGGTAATCGGATTATTGAAAACAAAAGGTTCTAGCGGTATGGGACAAGACCAAGACGATTTGGTTTTTATTCCAATTACGACTGCTCAAAGAAAAGTTTTTGGTACAGATTTTCCGGGAACTGTTAGCATGATTGCTGTTAAAGCTCAGAATGATGAAGTTTTGAGCCTGACTCAAGAAGATATTACAGAAATTTTGCAACATCGCCATCATATTGGTAAAAATCAAGAGAACGATTTTGAAATAAGAAATTTAGCTGAAATGCAAGAAACAATTAAATCTACAACAAAAACTATGTCGCTTTTATTGGGGGCAATTGCGGGAGTTTCATTGATTGTTGGCGGTATTGGTATTATGAATATTATGCTTGTTTCAGTAACCGAAAGAACAAAAGAAATTGGTATCCGTATGGCAATTGGAGCAAAGGCTTCTGATATAAGAATTCAATTTTTGATTGAGTCATTTATTTTATCTATGGCAGGTGGTTTGACAGGCGTTGTTATAGGGATTTTGGGAGCCTTTCTGATGCACAAATTTGCAGGCATGAATATCGCAATAACTTTGCAATCTATTTTATTGTCGTTGGGCTTTTCTGCCGCAATTGGTGTTGGATTTGGTTATTATCCGGCATACAAAGCGTCTTTGCTTAATCCAATTGATGCTTTGAGGTATGAATAGTTAAAAAAAGGAAGAAGGGAACAGGGAAATAAGGTCTATACATAATTAATTCGTCATTCTGAGGGCTTTAGCCCGAAAGAATCCAGCTTTTAATTTATTTTTTCCATCTCATACTTTAAAATTTTAATGTAGGTTGTGGTTTCTACCCCAACCTGAAAGAAAAAATAGCAGGATTGCTTCGCATTTGCTCGCAATGACAGAGTAATTTTTCCTCGCCCCTTGTGGGACACTAGCTGAACCGGCGAAACGGAGTTGAGTCGAGTGA
>CALAWF010000233.1 GCA_937894665.1 uncultured bacterium
AAAATATTGATTAGTGAAAATATCATTACAATAGCAAGCAGAATTACTGCCATTGCTGAAGCATAACCTAAATCAAGATTTTCAAATGCCTTTTCATAAATATAATAAACAATTGTCTTTGTTGAGTTTAACGGTCCGCCTTTTGTCATTACATAGATTTCAGCAAAAATTTTCATTGCAGAAATTGAGCTTATCGTTGTAACAAGAGCGATTGTCGGCATAATATGCGGAACTGTTACTGTCAAATGTTTAGTCAAGAAATTCGCACCATCTATATCACAAGCTTCGTAAAGTTCCTTTGGCACACTCATCAATGCAGCAAGATAAATCATCATATAATATCCGATACCTTTCCAAATAGTAACGATTATCACGGAATAAATCGCATACTTTGGATCGGTCAGCCACCCGATTGAATGGATATGCAAAACATTTAGCAAATAATTCAAAATACCCTGTTCTGCATATAACCACTTAAATGCAATTGCTGCAACAACGATTGATACAATTACAGGTAAGTAAATCAAAATTTTGTATAATGTAATTCCTCTTATTTTTTGATTAATTAAAATTGCTAAAAATAACGGCATTATTGCCAAAATCGGTACTGCTACCACAAGATAAATAATAGTATTTATCATCACTTTATAAAATATTGGATTGTGCAAAATTTCAATATAATTTTTTAAACCGGCAAAATTTGGGCTGTAAATATTATTAGCATAATCAAAAAAACTAAGTCCGATAGTTTGGAAAAACGGAATAAAAAAGAAAAAAAGTAAAACTATTCCTGCCGGCAACAAAAACAAATATGGTGCAGTTTTTTCATAATACTTAAACATAACTTTATTATCTCATTATCAGCTAATTTCGTCAAGAAATAAACGATTATTAACTGGAAAATTTTGCAGATTTATTTTATAATTTAGTTATGAAAAAATTATTAATAACATTGATTATTTTGAGTGGTTGTGCGGTTTCGGCATCCACTTTGCCATGGCAAAAATCGTCTGAACCTGTGAAGCCTGATTCCGTAACTGAACAGGCAAAAGTTTTTTATGCCCAAAATGAAATTGATTCTGCTTTGGAAATTTTAAAAGGTAAGTCAGATGATGATAGAAGTACAGAAGATTGGCTGATTATGGGAAATATTTTGCAAGATAAAGACAAAATAGACCAAGCTATTTATATGTACAACCAAGCAATTACAAAAGACCCAAAGAACTATAAAGCTCATTACAACTTGGGTTATATATATTTTATTCAAGAAAAACCGAATATGGCACTGGCAGAATTTAAAAAATCTGTAAAGTATAAAGACGATTTTTCTTATGGATACTACAATATGGGCTGTGCGTATTTGAAGTTGAAGGATTACCGAAACGCAAAATATAATTTCTTCAGAGCTTTAGATTTGAAAAACGGAAACCCAAATATTTATTATAACTTGGCATATTCTTATAAAATGCTAAATAAGGAAAAACAAGCTCAAACATATTTGGATTTGTACAACAAAATTATGGAAAATCAGCAGTAAAATTTGAATAGGAAAATAGTAAAATGAAGACATATAAAGGTATAATTTTTGATTTTAACGGGACATTGTATTGGGATTCTCCAAAACATAAAGAAGCGTGGGTTGAGTTTTCAAGAAAACTCAGAGGCACTCCTTTTTCTGATGAAGAAATGCTAAAATATATGTTTGGCAGAACGAATGAAGAAATTATCAAATATGCAATTGGAAAACAACCGACTCCTGAAATGGTTGAAAAATTAGGAAAAGAAAAAGAGGAGTTTTATCGCCAAATGTGCCTAAAAGATAAAGAAAATTTTCATTTGGCTGATGGTGTTGTAGAGTTTTTAGACTTTTTGAAAGAAAATGATATTCCAAGAACGATTGCTACAATGTCCGAAAAGGATAATGTAGATTTTTATATCGAACATTTTAACCTTGCAAAATGGTTCGATTTAGACAAAATTGTTTATTCAGACGGTATAATCCCAGGGAAACCTGCTCCGGATATTTATGAAATCGCAGCAAAAAATCTGGGATTAGATACACAAGATTGTATTGTTGTAGAGGATGCAATTTCCGGTATTGAATCCGCAAGAGCTGCACATATCGGTAAGATTATTGCGATTTGTTCTGAAGAAAGTCCGGATCTTTATAAATCAATTCCGGCAGTAAGTTCAATTATCAATAGTTTTAGGGAATTTGATAAAACATTATTTGATATAAAGGCTAAAGTTTAGTTTCATATTCAAATCCGTTATTATCGAAATAAAAAAGAAAAAGTAGAACATGGTAAATACCAAACTCTCTCCCTAACATCAGCCATACGGCACACAGTTTCACTCGAACTTCGTTTCGTCGGTTCAGCTAGTGTTCCTAGGAGAGGGAATAACTAACCACAAATGTCATCCTGAACTTTACAAAGCGAACCGTTGAGCTGTGGCGAAACGTGTGAGTCCGTATGCGTCGGCGTAGCCGTTAGCTGGTTCAGGATCTCTAACCGTACAAGTTTAGCTTTCCCCCTCACCCTCTCCCACAAGGGGCGAGGGAAAACTGAATGCAAATCATCCTTGCGTTTGGGCAGAGATTCTTCGGGTAAATATGTAATGTCCTTTCAATGTTTTAGCCCTCAGAATGACGTACCGAACTTATTTCCTTATTCCCCTTATTCCCCTTATTCCCCTTATTCCTTCTCCCTATGCGAAAGATACTTCACTCTGTTCGGTATGACGTAGTAATGACTAAAAAGAAAAAATATTTGACGAATTTAAAAAAGAGGTAATAATGTTATCAGATGTCTCTTTTACTGAACTATATTCCTGCTATTACTCCTTTTAGCAGGACTTTTTTTATTAAAAAATCCGAAATTCATTTCTGAACTTCGGATTTTTAGGGTTAATTTTGAAGGGGGTATTATGTATGTTTATAAAATTTATCCTTTTCCGCCGGTTACGAATGATAATACGGCGGATACGCCAGCAGCTACAAGTCCGACAACTGTTCCAACTTTTCCGGAATGTGAACTTTTGCAAGCTTTTGCAATTTTACTTGCAACTAATCCTACTGTAGCACCTGCTACTCCTGCACCGACAACCTTACCGCAGCCTTGAGTAAATTTCTCAGTTGTACCAGCAGGTTGACCTGTGATTGTAGCAATATTATCTTCTGCAGATGTTCTATAAGTTGTACTGAATGTCAAAGATTGTAACAAACCTTGAGTGAATGAACCGTGCCCGTTATCTCGCAAGTCTTGAATCAAGGATTTACCGGTCATTTGTTCATACAAATTCAATGCTCGGGCTTCAACTTCTTTTTCAGAACCTTGACCGTATGCTGTTCTTACACTTTGAACATATGCTTTAAACGCATCTGGAACTTGGTCTTGTTCGTTTTGTTTAATCTTATCTTGCAGAACTGCTGCGGCATCTTTTATTCCTTCTAATGATGCGTTGATTCTTAAATCTGCATTTCTTTGCATATTCTGCTGATCGACATTGTAATCAATATAAAATTTTTGATAATCTTTCATATTATTAAAATATGATTGAGGATTATAACCTGTTACACCTCCGGTCATCGGCATCATTGGCATACTCATACCGCCGTAACCTGAGCCATCAAATATGCTTCCACCCATTGCGAAAGGTTGATTGTAGGACATATCTATTTCATCAAAACCGTCCATAGCATATGGGTTGTATTGAAATGCACCCATTAACGGAGCATTAACTGAGCCTACATTGCTTGACATACTAAACCTCCAAAATAAAATTAACCTTTTTTAACCTACCTTACTTATATAAACAATTTTTGTTTTGAATAATTGCTTTTATTAAAACTTTTGTTACATTTCTGTTACATTATTTGATTGATGTTATTTTAAACAGGATTTAATATAATAGCTTTGTATTCGAATAACTATTAAAGGACTTTGAATTGAAAAAGTTTTTATCAGCATTATTTTCATTATTTGTGCTTGCCGGAATTGGAGTTGCGGTATATTTCAATCAGGAATTTGTTAAAATACAAGCAAACAAAGTGGAAGGAATGTATTACGTATATAAAGGGGATGAAGCCTACCGAAATATGCGAATGCAAAAGGCTATCGGGTTTTATAACAGAGGTTTAAAACTCTATCCGCAACACTATAGTGCTTGGTACAACTTAGGAAATATTTATGTTGCATATGAAGATTATTATTCCGCACTATATGCGTATTCTCAAGCATTCAAATACAATCCGAATATGATGATTGCCAGAATGAATTATGGAATTATTGCATCTGAAAAACTTGGGGATTTTGATTCCGCAATTAAACAGTACAATGCGATAATTAACACAAAACGCAGATTATTAGAAATTCCATACATATACAATAATAAAATCAGTTCAAAAGAGAACAAAGCAATTGCATATTACAATATGGGTTACGCATACCGAATGAAATCTCTATATGTAAATGATGACTGGGAATGGCAAAGACGTTATTTATCAAAAGCAATTAAAGCATACCAAAATTCTCTAAAAATAAACCCTAAAAGTTATGACACTTTATTTAACTTGGGTTTAGCATATCAAATTTCAGGAAATTATGAAGGTGCCGGAGAATGTTATTGTAACGCAATAGCAAATGCTCCAATGAACTATGAAGCACACTACAACTTAGCAGTCCTTTTAAGAAGGCTCGGACACTATCAAGAAGCCTATGAAGAAATAGAC
>CALAWF010000234.1 GCA_937894665.1 uncultured bacterium
TATTCAGAAGAAAGTGTTTTAAGTAGCATTTACGAGATTCAACTTCCTGACGAATACATTCCGTTTTCATTACAATTTGCGAGATATAACGTCTTTATACATTGGAAGAACAATCTTTTCAATGCAATAATGACAAAATACAATCAAATAGTTGTATCTCCAAGTAGTGAAATCCCAATCGGACCTAACGATATTGTGATTACAATATCAGAAGAATAAGGAGAAATCCTTATCAGAACTATCGGAACGCTCAAGTGTACTTGAGCGTTCTTTTTTATCATCAATAGGAGGAAATAAGATGAAGAAAATCGAAAACATAGATAACTGCCTAACATACAGTTACCAAGACAAAAACAACGAAATTATCACCTGTAAAATTGCAAATTATTCTATTCAAAGTTTATTCGTAATAAAACTAATAACCAGCACTAAAAATACTTACAACGTTATAGAAAAACTTGCGTTATGAGTGATAAAGGAACAACAACCGCAAAAACGCTACATCAAAATTATTGAGGGGAACGATGAAACAGACTTTAGCACATTTTTTAAGGCTATTCATCATGGAATTGTCGGGCTTTATGAAAATTTTAACAAGCAAAAGTTTTTGCTACTAATTCAAATGCTATATGAAAATTTGAAAAGTATTGAAATTTACACTAACTTTGGCTATCAATCGTCTGAAAATTCTTATATTATGGGGAATTCAAAAATTCAAATTGATACCAAAACAATAGAAAAATATCCCAAAATCCCTGATAATTTACATCTTACAGAAGAAGAAAAACTCCAAATTCTCCCTGCAAATGATGTGGTACCCAAACTTGTTCTTCTGAATAATCCAAAAGAAATTCTCAAAGAGTTTGCTTTGACGATAATAAAAACTTTTAATGCCCCTATTTATATGGCAATAGCGGTTGTAATCGCAAATTGCTTTTTTGACTTATTTATTTCAAAGGCTCAAGGTTTTCCGTATGTTATATTTTATGGGCAATCAAATGCAGGGAAATCAACTATTATTCATATTTTAGCTGCAATATTCGGCATTACTAACTATACAAAACTTACAAGCGGAACATCAACAATGGTGGCTTTGCGTGTTCAACTTCAAAAGTTTAATAATTTTGTTGTATTTTTTGAGGAATTGGATAACAAGCGAATGCTAAATTTTGAGGACTTGGGGAAAGACGCATTTTCGGCTAATCCTAGGAAAAAATCTTCTAAAGACGGGAAAGAAATTGTTACTGAAATCAATACTTCATTTTGTGCCGGAACAAACCATTTCTTTGAAAATATGACTTTTGCAAATTTTTCAAGATGTATTCCAGTAAATTTCAAACGTGAACAGTTTGATTTGAGCAACTTTAAGTATCATTCCGAAGAAAATTTGAAACCGCTTTCTTGTTTTTTGCCTGAAATTCTGTATTACAGAAGTAAAATCATTGAGATTTACCACGAGCAATACAAAATTGCTCAAAAATATTGCAGTTTTGCTAGAATTTGCAATAACATTGCAATCGGAATGTCAATTTGGGCTGTAATCAAGGATATTTTAGGCGAAGAAATCTTAAATACTGAAACTTTGGCTGAAGAATATCTTGAATATTTTGAACAATACATTGATACAGAACTATCCTACGGAGATGTGTTTTTGGCAGATGTATATAAGCTCTTTAATAAGGAATTGCTTATATATGGCAGAGATTTTCTAATCACTAAAAACAAGTATTTGCGGATAAATCTCACAAAATACTGTGATATTTACAACAGTACAAGTGAATACCGAAAACTGACACCTGCTCAGCTCCGATTAAAACTAGCAAATGATAAACGAGCAGTAAACCTAAATGCAACAGACCTCAAGCCTATTGGTAAAGCAATAAAATTTGATATATCCGAGAATGAAACCTTATTAGACATAAAAAATAGAGTATCTTTTAGACCTGAAAATAAGGAGTATGACGATGAATAAGAAAATAATTGCAGATATTTATATAAGATTGTCAAGTAAATCTCAAGAAGATGGAATGTCGAGAGAAACACAAGAAAACGAGTGCCGGAAATATTGTGAAGCAAACGGTATTACTGTTAGAAATGTCTATTATGAAAATAAAAGTGCTATGACACCGTATGATAGACCAATTTTCTACAAAATGATTGCAAATCAACAATCTAAAGATAGGGCAGATGTGATTATTTCATTTTGCATAAATCGTTTAACAAGAAATCAGTATGATTTCTACCCGATTGAAGTTCTTGTTGATAAATTTGACACCAAAATAATTTTTGTAAAAGAGAATATGACTATTTCTAAACCTTTCAAATCCCATGAAAAATTCTTGACTAGCATACTTATTGCAAGTGCAGAATTTGAAGTTAAGCACATGAATGAAATTCGTAAAAAGGGACTTATGGAAAGAGCAAAAACAGGAATCCGCCCAAGCAGAGTCCCATTTGGTTATAGAATGCGAAACAAACGAATAGTTATTATTCCAAAAGAAGCGGAAATTGTGCGAAAGGCTTACGAATTGTATTCAACTAATGAATATTCGTTGAACACACTTTCTGGAAAGCTATTTGAACTCGGTTATGAATATAAATTGCAAAAAAGCAAGAAAATTCAAAAAGCAACTCTTTCACGAATTTTGAAAAACAAGTTTTATACCGGATATTTTGACTTTCCAGATATTGAAACTCCGATAAAAGGGAAGTATAAGCCAATCGTCAGTAAAGAATTATTTGATAAAGTTCAAGAAGTTCTTAAAACTTCAGCAAATGAAAAACAACAAAAACATTGTTTTCTTTATTCAAACTTACTAAGGCTTCAAGAAACAGGAAAAATTATGACTGGAGAAATCAAAAAAGGTCGATATATCTATTATACGGCTTTTGATAACAACAAAATTCGGCATTCAGTTAATGAAACAGTTGTTACCGATTTTGTGTTGAATTATCTCAGAGAAATTCGGCTAAACTTAATCCCAAAAGACATTGTTCAAGAGGTTTTAAAGAAAGAATTAAAAGCGATAAAACAAAAATATTCTAACCTAAAACGGAATGTTAGTTGTAAATACCACAAGGAACTACAATTAAACGACTTCATCGAGGAAAACGGTATAGATGATGAAGATTTCATCACTGCAAATCAGGAAGATATTGACAATAAGTACAGTAACCTGACCGAAAAAATTTCAAAAACCAAACAAAAAATCCAATATTTGGAGTCAAAATGCAACGAAATTTCACAAAAACGACTTTACGACTCATTTATTAACCTAAATATGGAAAATCAAAGAGAAATCCTCAAACTCATTACGAATAAATTTGAACTTCAAGGCGATAAAGTCAAAATCACATTCAAACCAACTTTTCGAAAAATCCGTAAAAGATAATTAGTCATAAATTCCTTATTTTTGAATGTTCTCGCACATTTTCATGTGCGGGTTTTCTTTTTTATTCAGATTTTATATAAGAAATCATATTTTTTAAATATTCAATGTAATTTACTTCAAAACATTCGTAATAATTTTGAGATTCAGCAACCCTTTTATATGCCTTCATTTTATCTTTAATTTCTTGTGGAATATTATTTATATCAGAATTAGAATATTCACTATACATCTTTTCCAGAATTTTTTTATAGTCTTCATTAGAAAAAAGCATGCATGTAAACTTAAATTGTTCTAATAACTGTTTTTTACCAAAAACATTATAATCATTTAATTTTTGAATAATATTCTTGTCTAAAAACATTTCAATATTTTTATAAGATAAATTTTCTGAAGTAAATTGATTATATAAAGATTTATCTTTCGTCTTTAATACTAATAGAATTGCCAATATCGGCATAATTTTATTAGTATTTTCATCAAACATTTTAGTTATTACATTAAACTTTGCATAAATTTGTTCAACATCTCTTAATTGCATTGGATATATTAACGCAAATAAATTAAAAAAAGTATCAAACATATCATATCCACAAGTCAAAGAACCCTTATGGTTGTCTTCGTTAACTATTTCAAAACTTTTTTGCAAATATTTTGTAAATTTCTTTATATCTGGTTGTGGTAATTCCAATTCTAAATCAATAAAACGCCTTAAATACCCCTCACCATCCATTCCACATCCATATATATTACTTATTGTATGTTTTAACTGCTCTCTATCTATACCTAAAACAAACACAAGTCCTTTTACCCCAAACAAATGCTTAATAGCCTCAAGTAACTCTATTGCAAAGGTAGGTCTACAACGTTCCAATTCATCAACAAATACATATATGTTTTTACCATTAAGCTTTGAAGTTATTTCAAATAAACCTTTTTTAAAATTATCAAGTATATTTTCTAATTCTTGGTAATCTGTTAATGTTCTAATAGTAGGTAGTTTCAAGGTGTCTGGATTTTTATGATCGTTTAAAATATCAACATTTAACCCAGAATATTTTTCAATTATTTCTTTAACAGCTATGCAGAAAACTTCTTTGCAATTTTTTAAATCTTCTTGAATACCATATTTAATTAAGTTCTGTTCTTTTAATTGCAGTATAAAATTATACAAAAATGGAATTAGAGGTTTTTCTATAAAATCACAATTCCAAGCATTGAAAAATATTACATGTTCACCTTTTTGTTTTAAATCTTCAGCCCAACGCTTTAAGAAAAATGTTTTACCACTTCCATATCTTGAATTGATTGAAAGCACATAAGGTTGTTCTATAGACTCAATGATTTTAGTAAAATTATTTGCAACTTTTTGCCGTTCAAATAAATCATCACTCCAAATATTATCTTTGTCGACTTCTTTTTCAGTATTTTTGCAACATATTGCTTTTGTCATTTTCACACTCCTTTTTCCTTATAAAATCATAAAAAATAACGATTTCAATTATTCTGTTGGGTAATATTAAGTATTCTAAAATTCAATAGGGAACTTACTTCCAAGTAAATATTAATGGGAAGTCGTATGGAATGCTCACTTTACTTTTTGCCAAAATGAGTAAAAATAAAAACATACAAGTTCAGAAATTTTAAGGAGTTCAGATTATGCAAAACAAACAAGCGGTTATTTATGCTCGTGTATCTAGCAGAGAACAAGAACGTGAGGGATTTTCTATCCCAGCACAGTTAAAATTGCTAAAAGAATACGCACTCAAAAACGGATTTCAAATTGTCAACGAATATTCAGACGCTGAGACCGCCAAGAAAGCAGGTAGAACTAATTATAATGCCATGTTAGCTTTTCTAAAAGAAAATCCTGAAATAAAGACCGTACTTGTAGAAAAAACAGATAGATTATATCGTAACTTCAAAGATTATGTTACTCTTGAAGATTACGACCTAGAAGTACATTTGGTAAAAGAGGGTAGTATAATTAGCAAAAATTCCAAATCTCATGACAAATTTATCCATGGAATTAAGGTACTAATGGCAAAAAACTACATAGATAACCTTTCTGAAGAAATCTCAAAAGGTTTGCATGAGGGGCTTGAACAGGGTTATTGGCCATTTCAACCGCCTTACGGATATTTGAGAGGGGCAAAAAAGAATTTAATAATTGATAAATCAAGAATTTTGTTTATTCGCAGAGCCTTTGAATTATTTGCAACCGGAAAATTTTCACTTAGAAAATTATGCGAAGAACTTTTTGTTGAGGGATATTACTACAAAGCCGAAAGACCTAAAATAACTCAATGTGTACTTGAATCAATGCTAAAAAATGTTATCTATGTTGGGCAAATGAACTGTAATGGCATTATTTACCAAGGAAAACACCCTGCAATAATTTCAAGAGATACTTTTGACAAAGCACAATTAGCTTTTCATAAAGTAGATAAGTCAAAAGTTCGTAAAAACTTTGATTTTCTATATCCCGGAATAGTAAAATGCGGAGTTTGTGGATATTCATTCTGTGGAGAAAGACAGAAAAAGCATAACATTTATTACCGTTGTTCGCATTTTGACAGAAGTTGCCCTAATACTTGTTATATTTCTGAAAAACATCTTACTCAATCTTTCCGCATGCACTTAAAACGTATTGGATTAGACGAAGATTTATACGAATTGGTAAAATATTCTCTCAAAGAATGTTTGGGAGATGAGCAGGAGTACCACAAAACAGAAGTAGCAAGAATTACTTCTGAAATTGAACAATGCAAAGAAATTCTAAAAAAGATGTATCTTGACCAAGTAAATAATGTTCTTGATTATGACATGTGGATAAATCTAAAAAACGAATATGAGGTAAAATTAAACCGATTAAGTGCAGAATACCAAAAACACCTCTATGCTAATACAAATTTCTTAGATACAGGGCTGAAAATCCTTGATTTATGCAAGAAAGCAAGCTTACCAGCTACCGAACTTTCAGCAGAAGAAGTCGCTAATATTATTAGAGAAACATATCTATCTGCAACTGCAAAAGACAAAAGGGTTAAAGTGGTCTTTAAGGAACCGTTTGCGACTATTGAGAACCTCGTAAAACTTGCTAAAAAAGAGATTGCGGAAGTTGGTTTCGCTGTATTCAAGTCAGCAATAATTTCTTCAAAGGATAAATGTATCGAAAGCATTAAAAAAGA
>CALAWF010000235.1 GCA_937894665.1 uncultured bacterium
TATCCAGAATTGGCGTCAAGAGTGCGTTCTAGGTATGAAATACCAAAATGTGATGTTTTAATGTTTTTTGATTATCCGGCGGATAAAAAAACACTTGATATGATACTGGAAAAGGCTCAACCAAGGAAAGTCCATTTTATGAATTATGAGCCAAAAGTTATGGATGAAGCAGAATTTTTGAAAACTTTTACAGGCATGGTTAAGTTTGCAGCTCATAATATGGGTGGGAAAATTGATTTAGTTCGCTGTGCAGGATTTTTGGGTAAATCTATTGAAGTTTTTCAAAAACTCTTAGATTTGTATGAAGAAGTCGGATTTTTAACTGTTACAGATAGAAATAATGCTTTTTACACAATTGAATTTAAGGGTGTTGATGACTTATCAAAAGTATTGCATAGTACAAAATATGCAGAAATTTTTGATATGATTGTTGAGTGTGAAGCCTTCCAAAGAAGTTTGTTAGAAGATGATTTAGCTGAAGTGTTGTTGTAATAAAGTCTATAGACTTAAATACCCAAAGAAAAATAGCCGTTGTAGTGTCGGCTTTATTCGGTAAAAGGTTAGTGTGTGTAGGAGAAAATAAAGAAAAAGAAAATGGTTTGTGTACATGCTTTATATACCCATTTTGCCGGTAAAAGTAACATAAAATTCTATCAACTTTTACAATTCTTAATGTTTTTATAAAAATAAAAATCTTTATCCCGTGAAGTGGTGAATTATTTGCATTATGTACTTTTTTTGAGTAAAATAATACTACGAATGATAAGGGGATAAAATGAGAATTGAGGCAAAAAATTTAATCAAAATATACGGCGATAGAAGTGTTGTAAATGATGTTTCTTTCAATATTAATAAAGGCGAAGTTGTTTGTCTTTTAGGTCCAAACGGTGCCGGTAAAACTACAACTTTCTATATGGTTGTTGGTTTGGTTAAACCTAACAAAGGTAGTATAACTCTTGATGGACAAGAAATTTCATCTTGGCCAATGCACGTTAGAGCAAAAGCCGGTATTGGTTATTTGCCGCAAGAGGCTTCAATTTTTAGAAGTTTGTCTGTTGAAGAAAATATCCGCCTTGTTCTTCAAATGAATGATAAATTAACTGAATGCGAAAAGAAAAAGAAGTTAGAAGAACTTTTAGCAGAGTTTGGTGTTGCAAGATTGCGTAGTGCAACTGCAATCTCTCTATCCGGTGGTGAAAGACGTAGAGTTGAACTTGCGAGAGCTTTGGCAGCTAGTCCTGATTTCATTTTGCTTGATGAGCCATTTACCGGTATTGACCCTATTGCTATTGGTGAAATTAAAGATAATATTAGAAAACTTTCAGAAGAAAAAGGGTTAGGGGTTTTGATTACTGACCACAACCCGAAAGCAACTTTGTCTATTACTGATAGGGCGTATGTAATTTTTGATGGTAAAATCAAAATTCAAGGTAAGAGTGAAGAAGTTGCTGTTAACCCTGTTGCAAAAGAATTTTATTTAGGAAAGGACTTCACTTTATAATGAATTTTAAATTTCCTAAAATTACTATTTATGACAGATATATTTTCAAACAAGTTGCAATGGCTTCTTTAGTTGCAATTTTGTTATTTTCAATTGTTTGGATTGCTCCTGAAATTTTGTTAAATACAATTAAAGGAGCTTTGGCTGGGGAATATGGTTTTAAAACGGCTATATTGCTTTTAGTTTATGAAATGCCAAAAATTTTAGATAAAGCTTTCCCTGTTGGGTTGTTGCTCGGAACGTTATTTACTTTTGATAAGTTGAGTAAAGATTCTGAAATTACAATTTTCCGTGCGGTTGGGATGTCTTTTCCTAGAATTATTGCACCTGTAGTAGTTTTGAGTTTAATTTTTACTGCATTATGTTTTGTTACCGGAGATAAAGGAACTCCACTGGCAGCAGAAAAAATGAGAGCCATTAAAGGTTCAATGATTACTGCCCAGTATATTTATACTCAAAAAGATAATACCGGACACCCGTTGATGGCGGTTATTGTGTCAAAATCAATGAATAGAAAATTGCAGAATGTAATTGTTTTGGACTTTTCAAGTCATGTTTATCAGGATGTTCACCAATTATCAAATATTTATTCTGCTAAAACAGGCTACGCATATGATGATAAATGGGTTTTAGAAGATATATCAAATTATAGAATTTCAAATGATGGAATTTATATTGATATAAATCATTTAGATAAAATGAATATTTTGGAAGGTCAAACGGCTACTAATGCCTATACTTTGATGACTTATTCCACAATGAAAGAACGTGATATTACAAATAAAAACTTAAGACGATATGTAAATCTTCTGAAACAAGAAAATTTATCCGAAGATTATCACGGGATGTTGAATAAGTATTTACAAAGATTTTTCCACCCGTTTGTTTGTGTATTATTAGCAATTTTGGGTTGTTTACTTGGTTTTAGCAAACCTCGTGAGCAAAGATTGGTTGGTTTTACAATTGCAATCGGTTGTATATTTGTTTATTATATTACATTGCCATTTTTCGATTTGTTGGCAGAAAAAGAAATTTTGCCTCCACTTATTACCGCAACGTTTCCTACAATGGCGTTTTTGTGTGCTATTTTAGGATTCTACAAGTCAAAGGATTTATAATATGAAATTGTTGAAAATGTTTTTAGGTTTGTTAATGGTTATCCTGATTGCAAATCCTGTTCACGCTATTGGAGATATTTCTATTGATAAAAAAGATGGAATTTATCATATTATTTTAAGTGGAGAAAAAATTAAAAAGAAAATTAAATTTGTAACATCTGAAGATTTAATTACTAATAGAGAAGCACATATTAAAGGTAATTCAACATTGACTGTCAATGCAGGATTTTTTGATCCTAAAAATGGTAAAACAATTTCCTATGTAGTTACTGATAGAATGACTTCTGCTGATCCAATGTTTAATAATGCTTTGCTTGCAAATCCGTTTTTCAGAAAAAATATGAACATGATTTTGAATAGAAGTGAATTCAGAGTAATGCAATGTGGAAATAAATTCCAATACGATATAGTTTCTCATAAAGCAAATGTTCCATTTGGTTGTGCATTGATTACCTCAGCACAAGGTGGACCATTAATTTTGCCTGAACTTCATTTAGAAGAAGAGGGTTTTATTGTGAAAAATGCAGAAGGGAAAGTTGTACGAGAATCTGCATCCGTTTTGCATAAAACATCAAGAACAATTATTGGGTTAAAAGGATTAAATGAATGTCATATATTAATTATTACAGATGATCATCCGATGGATATGTATGAAGTCCAACAGTATTGCAAAGATTTAGGTTTGGATAGAGTAATGGCATTTGATGGCGGAAGTTCAACATCTATGAATTATAAAAATGATATTGAAGTTATATCCGTAAAAGGTGATGGTGCCGGACGAATGCTTAAATCATTTATGCTGGTGTATTAAAATAACGCTGTATAGGTTAAATAAATTAAAAACTCGATGAAATTGGTTCATCGAGTTTTATAATATTTTGAATTGATTTTTTAAAAAGGCGACACCCAGATTCGAACTGGGGGATAAAAGCTTTGCAGGCTTCT
>CALAWF010000236.1 GCA_937894665.1 uncultured bacterium
AGAATCTCTGACTTTTCTTGTTCAGTTAAACACCTCACCCTATCCCTCTCCTCAAAAGGATGGTATTTTGCTGTGTGTTCAGCATGACATTGACTTAACTTCAAATTTCCACAATGGAACAAGCGGGTGCCATCCGCTAAAATACCGGCTACAACTTCCTTTAAGAGGCCTCCCCCCCCCGTTTTCCAGGCTATAATTGAGTTTCACTATAAATCCTCCTATTTTTCTTTATCTCTATCAATTCTCAAAACTTCATAAATATTCATTTTCTTTGCCTTACCACGAATTTGAACCTCGGAAATTTTGATTACGTCCGCAATATCCGCAATATGAGCATAAGTAGAACTACTTACAAGTAAATTTGTTTTATATACTTTATTATAACTTTCAATACGAGATGCAAGGTTTACAGTATCACCAATTACGGTGTATTCCATACGAGTTTCAGTACCGATATTACCAATAAACACTTCTCCCGTATTTATACCAACCCCAATTTCTATTTTCGGTTTACCTTCAAATAGCCATTTTTCTCTCAAATATTCTACCTTTTTAAGCATTTCATAGGCACATTTTACGGCATTTCTGGCATGGTTTATATCTTGAATTGGTTCGCCAAAAATTGCCATTACCGCATCGCCAATAAATTTATTAATTACACCATTATATTTTGTAATAATTGGTTCCATTTCTGCAAAATATTCGTTCAAAATCATTGAAACTTCTTCTGCTGACATTTTTTCACTAAGACTGGTAAATCCTCGAATATCTGAGAACAAAACCGTTACGATTGCACGTTTACCGCCTAATTTCAAATCGTCAATATTACTTACAACATTATTCATAATATCTTGGGAAAGATATTTACCCATTGCCTGTTTAATTTTCTCTTTATTCCTGTTCTCGGACAAAAATTTGAATGAATAGCCAAAAATAACAGTAACAAGCTGAGCCGCAAATGGAATTGCACAAGGAAGAATATGCCCTAAAATTGCAAATAATATAACAAAGAATAAATACACAAAATCTAAACTTATTATTGATAAAATACCTTTGAAAAATTTGCATTTAAGAACGAGTAAAAATGTGATTAAACACATAATAAATACACTAAATGCCAGAACTCCAAAATTTGAATAAGATAAAAAGTTAGAATTCGCAATGTTATCATAACTGGAAGCCTGAATGTCAACTCCGGGATGATTTGCGGATATAGGAGTTTTTTGAATATCTGCCGTTGGACCTGATATATTTTGACCGATAATAACAATTTTATCGTTAAAAAATTCAGGGTTCAGATATTTCCCTTTGTATAAATCAAATAACTCAGGATGATTTTTAGGTGTAACACCGGAATTCATAGCATAATAAGAATGTAAAATCTTACTTGCTGAAATTGGTGGATGGGAATATGAACTATTGTTAATTTTGATATTTCTATAATATCTGATATTTGTTTTGGCTATCCCTTTTGAATCTAATGTATAAGGGATTTTTAAACCCGTTTTAGGAATAATTATGTACTTGTTGTCCAAAACGATTTTATTTGTATTATTAGCAAGCAAATATAGTTTTAAAGCTAATGATGGATAAAATGAATCTCCAATTTTTAAAATATTTATTGCTGAAAAAACAGTACCTGAAGTTTCTTCCGGTTGTATAATCACAGATGCCAAGTTTTTTATATATCCAACATCGTAAGAATAATTCATTACACTAGGGAAATTTACAGGATAGGAAGCTCTCTTTAATTCCACATCAAGCGAAAAATCTTTTTTGAACTTCTTTAAAATTTCTACATCTTCATCCGAATAAGATTGCTCAGGAATAAAACCTGTAACAAGATTATTCATTTTAGAAAGTTGGTTCAAATATAAAACATCAGCAGGATTATTAGGGTCGTAAGTTTTCAAAACCATATCCAGACCCACAACTTTTGGTTTAGAGTATGTATGGAAAAAATCTAACAAATCCGCATAACGTTCACGACTCCATGGCAATTTATAATCCTGAATAGAAGTATCATCAATAACAATTTCTACAATATTATCACTCCCACGATCGGTAGCAACAAATTTATTTATCAAATAGCTATTAACAGGAATATCTAAATACTTTGAAGCAACAAATGAAACAATAACGACAAGAAATAAATATATTACAAATGAATATAAATAAAATAGTTTATTTTTAATCTTTTTCATCCATGAAGCTCCCAAAGTCAGTTTTTTATTTTATGATATAATAAATTTTGAAAAAAGGATAGATTATGAACATAAATTTAGTAGAAAGATTATCAAAAAATAAGGTATTTCCTATTATTAGGAGTTCTGATCCGCAAGATGTTGTTTGTAAAGCACAAGCATTACTTGAAGGTGGACTTGACGTTATGGAAATCAATATTGAATCTCCCAGAGTTTTTAATGCAATAGAAGCCTTATCAAAAGATGCAATTATTTGTGCCGGTGGAATTATTACTTCATTACAGGCTAAAACAGCTATTGAATGTGGTGCAAAAATTATTTCATCGCCAATTTTTCAATCTAATTTGATTAAGATTTCTAAAGATACACAAATTCCTTTTATTGCAGGAACATCAACTGCAAATGAAGCATACAAAGCCTGGAAATCACGTATTCCTCTTGCTAAAATCTATCCGATTACTGCAATGGGCGGAGTTGAATACATTGAAAATTTGTTACGTCCAATGCCATTTTTAAAACTTATTCCGCAAGGAGATGTAAAACTTGAAGAAATTAAACAATATATCGACGCCGGAGCGGTAGCTGTTGGAGTTGGCAGACATTTGACGGTTGCTGATTCCTATAAAGAAATAACCGAAAGAACTAAAAAACTATTGGAGCAATTGAAATAAATGGAAGAAAATAAACTTGATCTTATTACTATCGGAGAAAGTTTAATTGAATTTTCTACGAACCAAAAATTTAAAGATGCAGAATGTCTTCACAAATACTATGGCGGGGATTCTTTAGTCGTAGCTGTTGCTGCAAAGCGTCTAAATTCTGAAGTTGGATTTATAACATGTCTTGGAGATGATGTTTTCAAAGATTTTTTACTTGAAAGTTGGGGAAAAGAGGGATTAGATATTAGCCACATAAGAACCGTTAGTGATAAAAACGGTATTTATATGGTTTCAAGAACTTCTGCACACGATAAAGAGTTTATGTACTATCGTAAAAAAATTGCACCGGCAAAATTATCTATTGATGATATTGATGAAGAATTTATCAAAAACGCAAAAATCATTTACGCTTCCGGAATTACACAATCACTTTCAATCAATTCCAGAGAAGCCGTAAAAAAAGCATTTGAAGTTGCAAGAGATAACGGCGTAATTACAGCATATGACCCAAATTATTCGTCATTAATTTCAACTCCGGAAGATGCAAAAGAATATTTTGATGAAATTGCACCATATACAGATATTCTATTTATGAGTGCCAAATATGATGCTAAAAGCATTTTTGAGATTGAATCAGTTGAAAACATCACGAAATATTTAATGGATTTAGGTATTCAAACCGTTGTAATTAAATCAAGTCCGGATAAGGGATACTTTATCAATAGCTTAGGCAAAAATTATTTTGTACCTTTCTATACAGAAAATACAGTTGATACAACTTCATCCGGAGATGCCTTCAATGGGGCGTTTTTACACGCTATTTCGCATGGTTACACACCTGTTGAAGCAGGAAAAATTGCATCTATTGATGCCGGACTTCAAGCTCAAGGAATTGGAGCAATAAAATCAACTCCTTATTATGACGAAGTTTATAAAATATTTAAGACTGAGGACTTTTAATGAAAAAAAGATTTGTATTATCCGGATATTTCGGATTCAAAAACTTTGGGGATGAAGCAATTCTATCTGTATTGGTTAAAAAATTACAAAATGACGGACATAGAATAACAATCATTTCTTCAGACCCGCAATACACAAAAAAACAATTTCGCCATATAAGAAGTGTTTACACTTTCAAATTTCAGGATATTATCGGAGCTATTGCAAAGTCTAATATTCTCGTTTCCGGTGGAGGAAGTCTATTACAAGATGTAACCAGTCTAAAAAGTCTTATTTACTATCTTTTAATAATTTTCATAGGACTATTATTGAGAAAAAAAGTCATAATTTTTGCTCAAGGAATTGGACCTATCAAAAGTAAAATCGGACAATTTTTAACAAAAAACATCCTTAAACATTGCAACTATGTAAGTGTTAGAGATGAAAAGAGTTTACAACTTCTAAACTCTTGGGGAATAAAAGCGGATTTGCTTTGTGATCCGATATTCTCAACTCAAACAGATTGTACCGAAAAAAATAATACTCTTGCAATACAACTTAGAGATTTTAAAACAATGAATGATGATTTCATTGATAGGTTAGCTCAAAAAGTAGCTCAAGATTTTTCGGATAAGGATATAGAAATATATTCATTCCAAGATGCGATAGACAAAAACATATGTAAAAAGTTTGAAAAAGCTCTAAAAATGCTTAAACCAGAAATAAAAACAACTTTATACACAGGTCTTACGAATGATGAAATTATACAAAAGCTCTCAAAGGCTCAATATTTAATTGCAATGAGGTTTCATGCAATTATTATCGGATTAATTTCAAGAGTAAAAGTTCTTTCAATCAATTATGATATTAAAGTTGAAAAAATTTCTAAAGAATTTGGAATTCCAATGGTTGAATTGAATAAAGAATTTGGAAATCAGTTTGAAGAATTAAAAAATGAAAATCTTGACCAAATAAATAATATTGTGCAATCAAAGACTTTTGATTGGTCGGGATTTAATAATGTAATAGATTAAATTGACAAGAACTAAATAAAACACTAATATAAAAGAATGAACTGGAAAGAATTTTTAACAGGATACAAAGGAAAAGATATACCTAAAGAGTTAAATGAATTTAACTGGGGTGCATTTATATTGACTTTTATCTGGGGAATTAAGCATAAGGCTTGGATTACCCTATTAGCTATTCCATTTATTTATTTCCAGCTTCCATTGGGATTAAATTGGATATTATTAATAGCGTTACAGTTTTATTGCGGGTTTAGAGGCAATATGTGGGCTTACCAAGTAGATTGGTGGATGAGTCCAAAAGATTTTAGGCAAAACCAAATGAGATGGGGTGCAATTGCAATTATTTTAAATATTTCAATCCCTCTTTTTGCCCTCATAATTGCCGGAAGATTTGTTCAAAAATCACCAAACAATCCCGTTGATTTTATTGGAAATACGCAATGTTCTGTCGCATATTCGAAATTAAAAAAATTCAATAAAATCAGCCTAAACTCAACAATGACAGATAGCGAAATTGCCACAAATTTTGCAAAACAATTCAAAAATGCTTCAAATGATGGCTCAAGAGTAAACTTTACAGTAAAGGCTGATAGTGGAAAAAAAATAGAAACTTATTACATCGATTTTGACACACAACCAAGCCAAATGTGTAATATTTTACAACAAAATTGCACAATAACTTCAACATTTATTCTACCGACAGAAATGAATATCCCTAATCATTGTGTGTTTTTCTTTGATATGGATAAAAATATTGAACCAGATGAACAAACCGCTAAAAACTTGAAAAAAGGTGCAAATATTTTCAAATACTTATAATCTAATAAGCCTTATTTACAACAGAATTATGTGCATTCCATTCTAAAGTATCGTCAAGTTTTGATAATTTAATTTTTTCTCCATATCTTCGTTCTAATGCTAATTCAATTAAATAATCTGCAAAATGAGGATTTTTAGGGAGCAAAGAACCGTGTAAATAAGTACCAAACACGTTTTTATATCTTCCGCCTTCTAATCCGTCTTTTGAGTTATTTCCATTACCGATAACCGTAATTCCTAAAGGCTTTGTATCTCCTTGAAGATAGGTTAAACCACTATGATTTTCAAAACCTACAAGAGTATTTGGAGTAAGAAAAACTGTTTTAATTGTAACATTTCCGATAAATCTTTTCTTACCGGCAACAGTATAAGCATCCATTAAAGATAAACCCTTCAATTTATCCTTATCATGCGGTTGATAATAATGCCCAAACAACTGATAGCCACCGCAAATACCTAAAAAAACAGCACCACTATCACGTTGGGCCAGAAGTTCAGCCTTATGAGAAAACAACTCTTCTGCAACTTCTTCCTGCTGTTTATCTTGTCCTCCACCAATAAAATATAAATCGTGATTTTTTATAGAATCTCCAATATTAATATTTTCAAATTCTACGGTAATTCCTCTCCATTCACAACGATTTTTTAATGTTATTATGTTACCCAAATCACCATATAAATTTAATAGCTTTGGATATAAATGAGCAATTGATATTTTTAAATTATTCTCTTCCATATAAATAATATAGCATAAAAAGTTCCAATTTTATGCTATACTTAGAGAGAAGTTGGCCTCGTAGCTCAGTAGGATAGAGCAGTGGTTTCCTAAACCAAAGATCACGCGTTCGACTCGCGTCGGGGCCATTTTTTTATTGGTGATTTAAATATTTTCTTAACATTTGTTAATATATCGAATAAATATAGCAATTATAAAACTCATATAAACTTTATATATATACAAGGGGATATTTATAAAGGGAAATTATGAGTTATTGGGATACATTTTCAAATATATTTTCAAAAGCAGTAGCTACTCCTGTTATACCAACAGTCCCAACAGTTGTTCCTTATAGAACACTCGCTACAACACCTTTATTTACTTATAAAATGCCTCAATGCGCTTATCCTACATTTGCAACTCCGATTACTTATGGAACACCAACTTTTAGTTTTGGAAGTTTCTTTTCAAATATCGGTAGTTCTATTAAATCAGGAGTTCAAAGAGCGGTAAGATGGTGTTCTAACGTTGGTTCAAATATCATATCAGCAGCTAAAAAATACCTTGGATATAATGAAAAAGATGGTTCATATAAAAAATTCACCGGTGGTAAAAATCACGCATGGTGTGCAGACTTCTCTTCTTATGTAGTTAAAGAAGCCTTCAGAATGGCAGGAAAAACTATTCCTAACGGATTCGGTTCATCATCTGTTAGCGGCTTGATGTCTTGGGCAAAACAAAAAGGTTGTTTCTTAAAAACAGCAGGAATTTCAAATAAAGCAGGCGTAATCAAAAATAACGTTAAAGCAGGCGATTTGGTTATCTTCAAAGAAGGCGGAAGATCACACGTTGGAATCGTTGAAAGTATCGATGCAAATGGTACAATCCATACAATCGAAGGAAACACATCCAACAAAGTTGCTCGCAGAACATATGCTGCAAACAATAGAACAATCACAGGATTTGCACAAATTGCATAGAGAATAAAAAAACGTGTCCGAGGGGAGTCAAACCCCTGACCTTGAGCTTCGGAAACTCACGCTCTGTTCTACTGAGCTACGGACACAAAAATAAATATTTAAAAAGGCGGTTTATAATTAAACCGCCTAAAATAAAATTATTAGTTTTTAAAATAATCAGCAGCATTAACAGATTTTTTTGCTGCCTCTTCAGCTTCAAAAAATGGATAAGGTCTAATATCTAGAGCAGAAGCAATCATAGAACTTGGAAAAATTTCAACAGCATTGTTTAAATCATTAACTGCACTGTTGTAAAATCTTCTTGCAGCTGCGATATGTTCCTCAACTTCTGAATATGTTTGCATGGCTTGAACCATTGTTTGATCAGATTTTAATTGAGGGTAATTTTCAACATTAACCATCAATTGACCCATTTTTGTAGCAATTTGATTATCTAAGTCTATTTTCTTTGAAATAGTATCTTGGTCAGAACGTAAACTTGATGCTTGAGTTCTTAATTGAGTAATTTCAGTAATTAAGCCTCTTTCATGTTCCATAAATTTGTTGGCAATTACCAAAATATTTGGAATTAAGTCATATCTTTTCTTTAATTGAACATCAATTCCACCCATTGATTCTCTAACTTTGTTTTTCTTTTGGATAAGAGAAACATACAATCCATAAAGTGGGATTAAAACAACTAATAGTACAACTAATCCAATAATACTTCCAATAATAATACAATCCATCAGTATTCCTCGCTTTCAGTTTTATATATCAATTATATCATATTTTTCAAGTTCTTACAATCCTTTGACTGAAAGAAAAGGAAACAATTATTTATTATCGCCGGCAAGGACAACAGTAAAATCTGTATCAGCACACATAAAATTACCCGGCTCATATACAAATTGTCTGGATTTTACTTCGGGAACTTCTTTTTTCAAGTCAGCGTAATAATCAACCGTAACATATTTTGAATGTGCAATAAACTGAGAATGAGTCGAATTTGTTGTTCCAGTACACATTACTCTTATCCCATTTGCTTCAAGAGCTTGTTTTAGGTTATTAGCTTCTTCAATTTGATCGGCTGAACGCATAATACTAGCGGTATAAGATTCTTTTCTGCCAACACTACTTTCACGATAAATCAATCTATCAACAACTTCTTGTGTCTTATCAGGATCTAAAATCCAATAACTAGTATATCCATGTTTATTTGGAGCTCCGGGAAGCATCGCAATTTCAATATTATCCATATCAAAATGTTTTGCCAATCCGGCATATTGAGTCATTTCGTATGGAGACATATCGGTTTTAACATACTTGCTAGTAACTGCAATTAAGTGAGGGATTTTAGTGATAGTTTCAGGTTTTTGCAAATCTGCTAACAAACCACGCAAGAACCATTGTTGTCTTTTGGTTCTACCTATATCTCCCATTGCATCATGTCTAAATCTTAAATATTCAACAACATCTTTATCTGTCAAATGATGTGGACCTTTTGTTAAATTAATATGTAAATGCCCCGCATTGTCGTTATAGTGCATATTTTTTTCAATATAAATATCAACACCACCCAAGGCTTTAACAATTTCTCTAACACCTTCATCATGGAACATAATATATTTATCTACATGAACACCTAGAGTATCTTCTACTGTTTTTATAGTCATATCAATACCACCAATAGCATGAGCAGCATTAATCTTTTGAATTCCCATACCCTTTGGAAGATAAACTTTACTATCACGAGGAATAGAAATTGCATTTACTGTTTTGGTTCTAGGGTCAATATTCAATAAAATCATAGTATCTGTACGAGTACCAACCCATAAATCAGAATCCGCACCATTTGAATCTACCCCTAATAACAAAATATTTTGTCTTCTTGGTCCAAACGGGAATACAAATTCCGGTTTATCCTTTGAACTGTTGCTTAGTGATAACTTAGATAACAAAGTTGAAATAAAAGAATTTTCACCTAATTTGTTATTTATAAAATACTTATTATCTGCAAATAGTAAAATTGCTAATATAACCGTAAAGAAAACGATAATCATCACAGTCAAAACTTTTCTAAATGAAGACTGAGAATTTCTTCTACTTGAATTATTTTCTTGAAACGGATTATCTGCTGATCTGTTTGAATATCTTCTAGGGCGTCTTTGTTTATTGTTCCCGCTATTAGTGGGTCTTCTTCTTTCTCTCATATATGTCATTTCTCTATATTCTTACTACCATGTGCTTTTCGTATTAATAATATAATAAATGAATAAAAATAATATACAATAAACTATGTATTTTATACTTTTTTAATCAAATATAAAGCATGGTAAAAGTACACAATTTATATTTTCTTATGTAATTATGAAGGAAAACCGCATTAATTTTCCAAAACTTAACAAAATTTTACATAAAATTTTAGAGAGAATTTTAACAAAAATCGTTCATTTTTTCATTTTTAGAGTGTATTTTTTACATTTTTGCTAAAATTTTTATACTAAAAATGCAATTTTTAATTAAATATTCAAAAATTCATCTTTACATTAATTTTACATTTGGCACTTAGGTGGCAATTTTTAATTTTCACGGCTTTTCATATACATGTGTCTTGGTTATAATAAGATTACATTCGGCAGTAGATAGTTAAATTATGATTAATAAAGTTGAATTAGGTAGTGTAAAATATAATAGTCAACCCCAAAATAAAAATGCTGTTAAAAATAACAACATGGGGCAACCAAATTTCACAGGGCTTGGAAGTCTGGCACTAAAAGGAATACAAAAGTGCGAAGAAAAGCCAATGGTGAATGTTGCTGTTTTGGATTTATCAACAGCTATTATTCCGAGAACATTCTTTGAAACATTTATTGGTTCAAAAACAAAGGATGAAGACGGAAACGAAACAAACCACAGAAAATTAAACATTATGGGTGGTTTTGAAGCACTTAGACGTGAAGGCTCTGGGCTTTTAATCAACTGTCTTATCCCAGGTTATATTGTTAAATGTGCAGCTAGCTTGTTGCATAAACCAATTATGGGCAAATTTAAAAACTCTAGCCTTGTTAAATCTTGGGCAAACAGCGATACAATTGACTGTGTTCAAAAATACTATAACAATGCTCAAGGCTTAACAAAAGAAGATAGAGTTTACTCAACATTAAAAACAATGTTTGATGACCTTGAAGGCGTTAATGGTAGTGCTGAAAAAGGTGGTCTAAAGAAATTTAAAGAAATATTTGCAAATGACAAAGAATATACCGAACACTTGAGAAAATTTGCCAAAAATATTATCAGTGATAAACCGGATAAAAATTATGCAGAAGATATGTACAGATACCTTGTTAACAAATCAGGTATTGCTGAAAATATCAAATTTGCAGGAGATAAAGGTTATTTCTCAAGCTCATTAGGTCATTTATGCGAAAGTGCAAGCGATATTTTACACGGTGCATATTTAGAAGGGATTATTAAAGATTATTCACCTGAAGCTGCACAAAGTACTGAAAAACTTGTATCTCATGAAGTTGAAGAATTATCAAAATATGTAGGCAAAGCTAAAAAATTAGTAAACGCTAAAAGTATTGCCGGTTTAGGAATGATTATTCCGCTTGCAATTGCAGCTCAACCTATTAACAGATGGATTACACATAAACTTTCCGGTAAAAAAGGAGCTCCTATTTATAATGATGATAAAGAAAGGGTCTTAACTCCGGAAGAAAAGAAAAAGTTAACAAGAGATAAATTCATAGCCGTTCCTCTTATGTGGGGTGTAACAGGTTTATCTATGCTTATGGATAAGCCAAGTTTGAAGATGTTCCAATTCAAAAACATCTTCCCTACAATGGATCAAGCAAGAATTATTTCAGCAGCAACATTCTCTAGCCGTCTTGCCGCAGCAGAAGATTCTAACGAATTGAAAGAAAATACAATAAGAGATATTGCAACATTCTCTAGCTTCTATTTCTTAGGAGATTATGCAGCCAAAGCAATTGCAACATTTCTTGAAAAACACAACAAAGACGGTATCAAATTAATTAATAGACTCAAAGAACCTAAAGAAGGAGCAAACATCCTTCAAAAATTCTGGAACTGGGCAAAACATACAAAAATGAAATCAACAGATGAGTTGACTTCAATCGCAGATGAAACTCTAAGACTAAAAGCTAGAAATATGAGAGGTATTTGCCAATTTGGTAACATAGCATTCTCATTACTATCACTTGGAGTATTTATTCCGATTTACACTAGAACACAATCCAATAAAAAAGAGCAATTACGCCACGACCAGACCTCCACACTAACGGCGACTTCGACTCCTTCGACCTCGAAGTATTCGGAAAATTTAATCAAAGACAATTCTCCGGCATTCAAGTCATTTTTTAGTTAGTGTACAATAAAGAAAAGGCGAAATATAAAATATGAAAATAGAACAAAATTATAGACAACAGAATATTGCACAAATTAAACCTAAAGCGGACAATAAAGGATTCAAAAACCAACAACAATACAAGCAACAAGGTAATCCAAATTTTACCGGTGGCTTTGATTTATTTTTAAGATTTTTGGATACCAACCAAGCATGGGGAGCATGTGCCGTTGACTTAGGCTCAATGGTAATCCCTAGAACAGCTATTGATATGAGCCGTAACCCTGAAGCTGGTCTTGAAACAGCAAGACGTGAAGGTATGGGTACAATGAACCACTCATTAGTTGGGGTTTATGGAACTTTGGCAGGTCTTGCACTTGCGACTGGTCTTAACCATACATACAAATTAGGTGATAAAAACGGTGTTAAAGCTCATTCAATCTTTGCAGATTCTGAAACACTTGATATGCAGGGGAAAATTTGGGATGCAAAAATAAAAGCCGCATCAGGCAACCCAAGTGCAAATCCACTCAGAGAATGGCTTGGTGATACACTTAAAAATTACGAAGCCTTAGTTGATGGCAAATGGGAAAAATTCAAAGAAGAAGATATAAATAAAGCCGCAGATATTCTTGAACAAGAAATCAAGAGCGATAAAAAAGGCGGAATGTCTAAAGAAGCATTTGCAAATGCTAAAAACATTCTTATCTCTTCTAACAATGTTGAAAATAATATTAGAATTATTGCAGGAGAAGGAGAAAAAGTTCATTCTTCTCGTTATACAGTAGATTATATCCTAGGAAACACTTACAAACTAGGTAAAGTCTTTACTAACGACAAAGTTAAAGAAGCATTTATAAATTCAAAAGACATTGCTGAAAACGTATTCTTAAAAGCAATGAAATCAATGAACATTAAACGTTCTTTGGTTGGTATTGGAATTGCTTCTGCTGTTGGTATGTCAGCTCAACCATTAAATATGTACCTGACTAAATTAAAAACGGGTAGCGATAAGTTTGTAGGTGGCGGAGAAAAAGACGATTCTACAAAATTCAAAATTAAAAAAGCACTTGCAGCATTAGTATTTGGTGGTGGTGTTCTTGCAACAATCGGAAACCCTAAAAACTTAATCAAAAACTTGCAATTTAAAGGCTTTACACCAAGTATTAATCAATTCAAATTTATCTATGGTGTAACTATTATGTCAAGATTCTTATCAGCAAGAAATGATAACGAATTAACAGAAAGTACAATCAAAGATACACTAGGTTTTGCAAACTGGTTATTATTAGGTAACTTTGTACAAAAACTAGTTGCTCAAAAACTTGATCCAACATTGATTAAACGTGAAGGTAAAGGAGTTCTAAACTGGATTACAAATTCAGCCCTTAAAACTAGAGATGAAGTATTACATGCTGGACTTGGTCCTAAAGCATTCAAGGAAGGAAAAGCACTAGGCTACAGTGAAATGGTTAAACTTGCAGACCAAGCTACAAAGAAAAAATTAGGAGTTCTTAAAAAAGCTCAATTAGCTGGCTACTTATATTCTGGACTTGTTCTTGGCATTGGTATTCCGAGATTGAATATCTTCTTAACAAATAGAAGAGAAGCTAAAAAGGCTCAAAAAGCAGAAGCTAACAAAGCTCAACAAACTCAGAATGCTCCAGAAGTAAAAGAAACTCAAGTCGCAAAAGAAGAAGTTCAAGTAGCTCAAGCTCCAAATGTTAAACAACAAGAAAATAATAATATGCTTAAACCTGAAAACCTTAAATTTTTAAATACACAAAAGAATTTTACAGGTGAAAGTTTTTTAAAATAAATAAGAAGGTATAATTAACTATAAAGCCGAAAGACCGTAAACAAACGGTCTTTTTCTTTTTCATAGTTCATGCTAAAATGATTACATTATAATATTTAGGAGAAAACTAATGTCAGAAATTAATACTGAATACCTTGCAAGATGTATTGCGACGCTGGAAAAATCCTATGAAATGTTGTAACAAGCACCAAAAGACTCAATCGACTATGAATTATATCGAAACTCTTTAGTCAAAGGATTTGAAATGACATTAGAACAAAGTGGGAAACTTCTAAAAAAAGTCCTTAATCCCTATTTTGCATCAAAAAAATCTGTTGATACATTAACATTTAAAGATATTTTTAGACAAGCACATAAACACTCTTTGATAACAGAAGAAGAAACCAAAAGATGGATGCAATATCGTGATAATAGAAATAATACCGCTCATGATTACGAACAAGCATTTGCAGAAGAAACATTATCTTTGGTAAAAAAATTTTTAGA
>CALAWF010000237.1 GCA_937894665.1 uncultured bacterium
AGGTAGCAAGTTTACTATCGTTGTTTTTCCGCCACCAGAATTTCCAACAAGGGCTATTGTTTCGCCTTTTGCAACTTCAAAAGAAATATTTTTAAGAACTGGTTTTCCTTTTTTATATTCAAAGTTTACATCTTCAAATGTAATCTTATCTTTAAACTCGGGGAAGTTAACAGCATCTTTTTTATCTTTAATTCCAGGTTTCTTATCCAATTTTGACACAACTCTTTCCATTGCACAAAGGCAAGTTGTCATATTTTTGGCATTATTACCTAAGCCTTTGATAGGGGTATATAACATAATCAACGCAGTGATAAATGAAACAAATTGACCTGCTGTTAATTTTCCTTGAACAATCAAATAGCTACCCAAACCAATAACCGCACCTATCCCAAAAGAAACAATAATATGCATCAATGGAGATAACCAACCAACGTGTTGAGTAATTTTTATTCTCAAGCCAAATACCGTATTTATCAATTTTTCAAATTGTTTTTTCTTCAAGTCGTAAAGGTTGTATGCCGCAATAATTTTATTTCCTGCAAATGCCTCGTTATACGTTGTAAGAACTTTTGCATTTTCACCTTCTGATTTATTATAAACACCTTTGATAGCAGATTTCATTTTCATCAGAGGAATCATCGCACAAGCAAGAACAAATACTGCAATGATTGCTAAAAGCCATGAGTTAAAGAACAAAACTCCAATCAATGATATTGATGAAAATAATCTAGAAACGCAGGTTTTGATATTAGTTAAAAGCCCGCTACAAGATTTATCTGCATCATTATTATATGCTTTTAGAATTTTTCCAGAAGTTTGACCATCAAAAAAACTTGCGGTTTGGTGCATAAGTTTTTTATACAAATCAATTTTCAAATCATTCGTAACTCTACCACCAACCCAGTCATTCATATAAGTTGCAAGATAATTCAATGTACCCTGAATACTTGTAAATACAATAATCAATATTGGAATATACCAAGGGGATTGCATTTGTTTATCTAACATAACTATATCCATGTACGGTTTTAAAGACAATGCAATAACCGCATCCAAAGAACCAATAGGAATAGCTAACAATAAAGCTAAAGACGTTCTAAAAAGATAAGGCTTAAAATAAGGTAAAATCGTAGACAAACTATGATAATTTTCATTATCCGAATATTTTTCATCTAATTTAGTTTTTATTTTTTGAATAAATGTACTCACTTATATCTCCTTTTTATCTAAAATATTTATCCCCAACACCCAACAAATACAGGCATTAAGAGGTTACCCCCCCCCCAAAAAAAAATCCGCTCAGAATGGGGAGTTTTACTTTCTAATAAATTTGTTTCAAGATTTTCACTAATAGAGTTCAGAGTTGATAATTTTAATGATTCTAGAATTGAATTATCATACCCTTGAGCTATTGCACGCTCCAAAGAAGAAACAACAAAATCTGAATCTGAAAACTTTTCTTTTTCTATAAAACGTTCAGGATAACCAATAATTTTTCCAAAAAGTTTTAACTTATTATTCCAAACGAAACCAATTGTAGGAATCCCGTATGAAACGGCAATTATATTTGCGTGTAATCGAGCAGAAATAGTGGCTTTATAAGAATATATTTGTTTCACTAAATCTATTGCTTTTCTAGGTCTTGGTGCTAAATATTCTTCGGATTCAGGTAAGCCTAATTTTTCTAGAATATTTTTTCCCATTTTGTAATCACCTTTTACACCATTACAAAACATTTGCCATTTATAACCTTTTTCTTCAAGTTTTCGGATAATATTGACATATGAATTTATAATTTGTTCTTCTGAAAAATCGAAACCATAATCAGTAAAAATTTTTCCTCTAATTACTCCAACTCCAATAATATCTGTCTTTTTTACATCTTCAACATTATAAGTTTCTTTTGTCCATAATGCAGAATCGCCAACAAGACCAATTTTATCTTTATCTTTTACATATTTATTTAAAGAATCAATATCATCACGTGTTGTTATTTTTTTTACAATTGATTTATTCAAACTATATTTTAATAATTGAGAATAGAAATCCTTTTCATCATATCCTTCCACGCCCACAGCATTAAAATATGCGGGGATATTTTTTCTTGAACAATATGTTATAATACTGTAGATAAAATTCCAAAAATCTTCTCTGGAATACTTTATCAATCCACCACCACAGAAAATAACTTTAGAATTCTGCTTCAAATATTTTTTATAATATTTATAGATTTTAGTTTTTCTTTTTTGAGATAGCCACCATTTAAGAAAAGATAAAATTTGAACAAAATACAAATTGTCCTTAAACCGTTCTATTAAACAATCTATTTTGGGATGAGATGATTCAATTTCTTTCATTAAACCTTTATCTGGAGAAATATCACATACAAATATTTTTGCATCCGGACAAACTTTTTTAACAAGGAACTTACAGGTATCAAATATAACCTGATCTCCCAAATTATTATTCTTAAGTCCAACAAGAGTAATTCTATCCACCATAACAGCTATTTCAAATCCTCGATTAATCGCTCAAACATTTCTTTCATTCCAATTTTTGCTTCCCAACCAAGAGAATTTAATTTGTTCGCATTTAATTTTATTTTCACGGTTGGGTTATAGCCTCTATTTACATCATCAATTTGATAAACAACTTTTGTATTTTTGTTTTCCAATAGATGTGCCATATCAGCAATTGAACAATAGGTATTTTCATTTGCAACATTATAAGCATTATTATTTTCACCTTTTGTTAAAATAGTGAAAATAGCACGCACCGCATCGGTTGTATAACAATAATTTCTCTTAGTTTCACCTTTTGTATGGAGAACAATATTTTCTTTATTTATTACAGCTTTGGCAAATTGAGCAAATACTCTATTATCAGATTTTGAAACCCCGGCACCAAATGTTTGAGCTAGTCTTGCAATTCGAACCGACACACCATATTCTGAACCATAAGAAATACACATCGTTTCAACCATTTTTTTACTTTCAGAATAGCTGCTGCGAGAGCTCAAAATATCAATATAACCATAAGAATTTTCTGTTATATCTTCAAAATCATTTATTCCATAAACCTCAAGAGAAGACAAATACACCATGCTTTCTATTCGTTTATTTTTAGCAAATTCTAAAATATTTCTTGTTCCATTCAAAGCGGTATAAATAGTTTCTACCGGCTTTTCGACAAAATCTTTTGACGAAGTGGTACTTGCAGCATGAATAATATAATCAACTTTTCGAGAGGTACTAATTCTTTGATTTATGTCTTGGATAAGAAATGATAATCTTTTGGATTCACCAAAAAGATTTTTTGCTTTTTCTCCATCACGCACCAATGCAATAACTTGAGTGTTATAGCCGGAATTTAAAAGGCTTTTTACGCAAAGTTTTCCAATTAAACCTGTTGCACCAGTAACAAGAACCGTTTTTTCATCAAAAACAGACATGTCAAAATCTTTTATAATATTTTTTATATCTTCTTCAAAGATTATACTACTCATTAAATCTGACCTCCAAAAGCCTCTAAGTCCTCTTTATAACGAATTAAAGCACGCAAAATATATAAATCTTCTATTGTCGTAATTTTTATATTGCCTCGATTTCCAAAAATCATATATGTAGGTTTATTCAGTGTCTTAAATAAAGTACAAGAATCAACAATATCGGTATAATTAGGATTTACTTTTCTTGTATCTTCATGAGCCTGAACAATTTCGCCCAAATGAAAACTTTGAGGAGCTTGAGCTGCATATGTATGTTTTCTATATGGTACGTGTTGAGGGTTTATTCCATTTTCAGAAATTAAAATTGTTTCAAAACAAGACGTACAAGTTATTGCGTTACCATTTTTCTTTGCACATTCGATATTTTTTGTTATAACTTCTTCTGTAATATTTGGTCTAACACCATCATGAATTAAAACAATTGAATTTTCAGGATTTTCGCTTTGTGCAAGTTTCAATGCGTTATAAATAGAATCTTGTCCTGTCGCTCCACCTTTTACTATTCCCGCAGTTTTAGTTATATAATAGTGTTTAACTAAGTCCTGCATATATTCATAATAATCAGGGTGAATTGAGATATAAATTTTGTCTATATCTTCATGTTTTTCAAAAAGTTCAAGCGTATGAATAATAATAGGTTTATCATTGATTTTCAAAAACTGTTTAGGCAATGAATTTTCACCGTTATTTAATCTCTGACCGGTTCCACCTGCAGAAATTATAGCAATATTCATAATTACACTTCATCCTTCATAATTTTTTCAATCAAATCAACAACTCGCTCTGAAGCATGACCATCTTCCATGCACCCTTTATCAGCTAAGAATTTATCAATATCTTTTTGATATTTTTCATTGTCAAAATTCAAAATATTATTTGCCAATTGTTCATTATTGACAGCAACCGGGAATGGTGTAGATTCTAAAGGATAATAAAAACCACGTTCAGTATTATAATCCTCTATATCTGTTGCAAAAATAAATCCGGGTTTTCGACCTAACATAAAATCAAAAATACAACTTGAATAATCTGTAATTGCAGCATCCGAAGCGACTAATAGCTCTTGAATATCAGGGTAAAAAGACCCATCAACAACGTTAGGAATTTCATTTTTAAGCAAATCTTGTGCAAATTTTTTTGCTCTTGGATGTAATCGAGAAATACAAACCCAATCTCCTCTCCATTTTTTAGCTAAAGTTTCTAATACCTTTTGATAATTTAAAGAGTACCAACTCATATCACCGTTATCTCTAAAAGATGGGACATATAATAGAATTTTTTTAGATTTTGGAATATTAAAATACGATAAAACCTTTTCTCTTATAGAGCTATTATCTTTAAAAAATATATCATTTCGAGGATGTCCAAATTCACTTATTTCTTTGTCATACCACAAAGCCTTAGCAACAATATTATCTTCAAATTTACTATTTGAGATAAAATAATCAATCATGGAAGAATCTTTTTTAGCCATATAAATCCATCCAGTATTTAAGTCAAAAGCTCTAACATCTGCGTCTAGTTTCTTTATACCCAAAGAACCATGCCAAGTTTGAATATAATATTGCCCTTGTTTTTTTGCTAAACCTCTTTTTAAATAATAAACTTTTCTTTGATTATCTATCCACAATTTTGCACTAGACAATTCTTTCAATGCTTCTCTTGAAGATCTAGACACTAATCTAACTTGAGAAGGGAAATTATTATGTTCCATCTCCTGAGCAACATCTTTTACAATCCAAACTAATTCAAAAGGAAGCTTCCTTTTGATAATTTCTTCCACTATATATTTAGGATTACATCCATAACTACTACCATTAAAATTTTCGATTACAATTTTATCATTTTTTATTGTAAGAGAACTGTATTTTTTTTGGTAAAATTTCGTACGATCAAATTTAAAAGGAATACCTAAAATAGTAATGACTTTATACATACCACTGTTAGTTATCGAAAAATTTTTCTCTAATAGGCTTAATTTCGCCATTTATACATTCCCTCCTAAACTCTTAATTATCTTTACTTGTTCTTCTGATAAATTTTCGTATGCACGATGTAAAATCTTCATCTTTTTTGGATATGACATATAATTGCCATAAATATTTTTCAAAAAGGTATCTGTATTATTTACTGTTGAAAAATTTGTTCCTTCAAATTCTATTTCTCTTAATGGCAAAACTACACCCTTATCCAAAAACCAATTTTTTATTTGGTGAGAAAAATCTACTCCATACACAAAATCACTATTTGCATCAATAGTCTTATCTTGTGGCAAAATCTTTTCAGTCATTGTTTTTTCTAACAATGTTTTCAATTCTGCATCCGATACTTCATTATTTACTCTATGTTTTAAATCTTTTAGAATTTTATAAATTTCTTTTGTTTTATTTGCCTGCTCTCGGCTATTCAAATATTTTCCGTAAGTATCCAACGGGAAAATATCTACGCCCAAGAATGGACATTGTTTATGCAAAACTTTTATAAAATACTGACATGTTGTATCTTTATCTCTCACAAAATCAGCATAAATATCTGAATTCCTTGACGATGTTTTAAATGCTTCTAAAATTTTGTTGTAATCTTCTCTGAGCATCAAAATATCTACATCATCATCCCAAGGAATAAATCCCTTGTGGCGAACTGCACCCAACAATGTTCCACCATCAAGCATATATTTTAAATTATTCTTTTTGCAAACATAATCCAACTCTTTTAAAAGAGCTAAATTTGCCAACTGTATATCTCTTAATTGACCTGCTGCCTTTGGAACT
>CALAWF010000238.1 GCA_937894665.1 uncultured bacterium
GTCATCAGCTTTATCTGATTTTTGAGCTTGTTGATTTTGAACCGGAGTATCTGCCTCATCTTCATCAGCAAATGCAAGGTTCTTACCTTTTGAACCCATATTGTACAATTTTGGAATTTGAGTATAGAATGCAGCAACAGCACCAAACAAACCTAAGTTTGTAAATACTCTTGTACCCATTCTTCGGCTTGTAAAATGTTTTACCGCATCTTCAATAGAAGAAGAAGCATCTTTTGATAATACTTTTTTAACATTAGTTGCAGCATCGCCAAAATAATCACGCATTGCGTTAGCTAAATCTGCAATATTACCACCTTTCAATTTTCCTTTTGAAGAGGTAATTTTAACACCCATTTCGTTGACTGTACCACCAACTCTATTTTTCATAAGACGCATAAATTCGTCTTCTACAGTACCGCCAAGTTCTTTAATACTATTAGCACGAGCTTTTTTGTTGAGAGATTTATCGGCTAAGATTTCTTCAATCTTAAGTTGTCGTTGAGTTAATTTATCAGCAGCTTGTTCAATTTCTGCTTTTGTCATTTTTTCTGATTCTTTTACTCGGAAATCACCATTAACTGTATTTTTGATAACTTGCGAGAATACATCTTTGTAGAATGCAGTTTTATCCGCATTACCGGATTTTATAGCCTCAGCATTCTCCTTAGCAAACTTGGTGAAATTCGACTGTAAACTATCAAGGTAGTCAAGTTTAACATTATTACCGGTTCCGGAATGCTTTTTGATATATTTAAGCATGAAGTAAGGAATAGCAAACGCACTAGGTCCGGTGATAAGCTCACGTAAACCTTCTTTACGAGCATATGCCCAATTCAACTCTCGTTCCGGTTTGCCATTTTTGTCCATGATAACATTGCCGTCTTCATCACGTTTTTTCTTTCCGCCACGAACTAAGCCTTTACCAACACGAGGAGCAATAAAACCAAGACCGTCTTGAATAATAAATGAAGCAGCATAACCTCCGGCTTCAATGAAATCCATTGTTGAAACAATCATGTTTCCACCGGTGAAAGACACCTTGTTATTATTTGCAGGTGTTTGAGCCGATTTTATTTTTTGCACATTATTATTCTTTGTATTTATACTTGGTATGATTGGTTGTACTGACATAATCCCTACTAATTTAAAATCTTCTACAAAATAAAAAAAACAACAAGCCTTCGTAAATTGCTATTTTTTTTGGGTAATGTTTCAAAAGTTTTACATTCTACGACCTAAACTTTTAGAACAAGTGTACTTATTATACTTAATCGGCGAAAAAATTTCAAGTAATTTACTACAATTATAACATTTCTGTAACAAAAGTAAACATCACTTGTTTGACAGGACACTATATCCACGCTAAACTACAGGAATGGAAGTTAATGTAATTGGTGCAGGTTTGGCGGGCTCAGAAGCCGCATTACAACTTGCTAAAAGAGGTTTTAAAGTAAATTTATACGAGATGCGTCCAAATGTGGAAACGGGAGCTCATACAACACAAGATTGTGCAGAATTTGTATGTTCAAATAGCCTTGGGTCGTACGATATTACAAATGGAAGCGGACTATTAAAGCATGAAATGGAAATCTTAGGCGGAGAACTTATTGAAGTTGCAAAAGATTGCCAAGTTCCTGCTGGAAATGCACTAGCTATAGATAGACACAAGTTTTCACAAACCGTAACAAAAAAAATCGAACAAAATCCTAGCATAAATTTGATTAGAGAAGAAGTTACGCAAATTCCAAGCACTCCAACAATTATAGCTTCCGGGCCCTTAACAAGCTCAAAATTTACCAATTCTATAAAAGAGTTTACAAAGAGTGAGTATTTACACTTTTTCGATGCAATTGCACCGATTGTTGAAATCGACAGCATAAATTTTGATATTGCATTCTGGGCAAGCAGATATGACAAAGGCGAAGCCTCATATATTAATTGTCCAATGAATAAAGAACAGTACGAAAAATTTTATAATATTTTGATAAATGCTCCACGCATTGAACAGCATGACTTTGAAAAAGGTGCAAAATTCTTTGAAAGCTGCCTTCCGATTGAAGTTTTAGCTTCTCGTGGCGTTGACACTCTTCGTTTTGGACCAATGAAACCAATCGGGCTGATTGACAAAAGAACAGGCGAAAAAAATTATGCCGTTGTTCAATTACGTCAAGACAATTCCGCAAAAACATTATTCAATCTTGTTGGTTTCCAAACCAATTTGAAATGGGGTTCACAAAAAGAACTATTGCAATCCATTCCTGGGCTGGAAAATGTAAGTATAGTAAGATACGGAGTTATGCACAGGAACACATTCATCAATTCTCCAAACTTGCTCAACCCAACACTCCAAACAAGAGAAAGAAAAGATTTATTCTTCGCAGGTCAAATCACAGGAACAGAGGGTTATACAGAATCAATCGCCTCCGGACTTTTAGCCGGAATAAACATGGCAAAACTTTTAAACAATGAACCTTTATTGGATTTGCCATTGGACACTATGCTCGGAGCTTTAACTCATTATATTACAAATCCTGAACATAAAAATTTCCAACCAATAAACTCTAATTGGGGTATTGTTCCGCCGGTAGAATTACCGAAAAAAGAACGGAAAAATAAAAAACTCAAAGGCGAAATGATGGCAAATCGAGCAATGGAATCTTTGAAAAACTATATCACTTTGGGCTAAATTAATTTTCCGTTATATCTTTACCATCTATTTTAACAACTTTACCATTTTTATCATATTCATAAGTTGTAAAAGAGGAAGGAGCTTTTCCAAAATATGCTTCTGAATATTTTATCAAATCACCATTGGTATTATATTCATTGGTATATACATGATCGACCCCATGCACAGGATGTTTCTCTGTTGTTTTTATTAATTGTCCTTTACTATTATATTGATTATCAATACAAACTTCTCCATTGTATTCTCTGTTCAACGTTCCATCAACAATATTTTTATTATTTTCATGATAAGATGTTGGGTTCCCTTTTTCATCATATTTATAATTATCATAAGTAGTAACTAGCTGAGACTTACTAGGTGAAAAACCGATACCACCATCATCCTCTTGTGTTTGGATTCGTTCTCTTTTGGTAATACGCCCTTTTTCGTCATAAGTTACCAAAACATCAATTGGAACATCATCATATAAACTATCAGAATATTTAGCTGTAGAATTTTTCAAATTAAATAATTCACCAAGTTTTTCCTTTATCATCTGCCAAGGTTTTCCTATCAAGCCTTTATCTTGATACATTTTTAATGTTTCAGGATTATCAAAATCATTCGCATCTACAATTTCATTGTGATTATTATCTCCTCCAAAGTCAAAGATTTTAATATCTTTAGGATTAGTTCCTTTTTGCTGCACAGGTTGTTGAGAAGTTCCTGTCGCTTGAGGTTCTTGTGGAGTATTCGGAGCTTGGTTAATAGAAAAATCGGTCATAATAATTCCTTTCTGTTTTAATCATCAATTATTTATCTATCTTTTGTGTGAGCTAATAAAATAATCATTTATATTCTTAATTCCTTCGTATTCACCCCA
>CALAWF010000239.1 GCA_937894665.1 uncultured bacterium
AATACAAGAATTTACCCAAGATGAGATAAATTTATTCAAAGATATTCTTCAAGATTACAAAACTCTAAGACCAACCAAAATAGAGCCAAGGGGTCGTGTTGATTATGAAATCAGTGAAAATATTAATGGAGATAAATTAGCTTTATCTCGTTGGTTTGAAAATAATAAACCAAACGGCATAGAGCTTACAACCTCAAACAATAAAAGGATTTTTTATGACTTTAGGTATAACAAATTTGTTAACGGAGGTGATAAAAAACTGCAAAAAGAGTTCGAACAATTTCTAAATGGCAAACAGCCAAGCATAGAAAGTTTTAATGAATTTGTAGAGCTTAGAAATATGCGTTACTTAAGGGATAACGAAATATACAGTCTGAAACAAATAAGAACTTCAATGGAAAAAGGTAAAGAAATTAAACAACTCGAACAACACCACCACGATAAAGTTCAAAAAGAATACGACAAAATTTGGAGAAGTTACCCAACAGACCAATTCTACAGAGTTGTAGGACAGGACGAATTAAAAGCAATTCTGCGTGGCGATACAATAGTAAGTAAAAACAGTGTCGCAAGATACGGAAGACCTTGCGTTGATATAACGCCAAACGGGTATTACCATGAGATTTCTTATAACGAACCCAAATTTAGAATAGCTTTCAAAAGAAAAGATGCTGATGGCGGCTGGCACGAACGATTAACAAGTAAAATTTACCCATTCAAAAAAGAAACTCAACATTACCAAGTTCCTTCTTTTGACTACAAAGATGTTGACTTAGATAAAACAGCATATTGGGATGGAAGCGATTGGATTCCGATAGATATAACTTAACCCATTATTTCTGCTAAATATTTATCGGTTAACGCAAGTCTTTCCTTTACATTGTTTGAATGCGCAGATATATATTTTAAACCACGAATAAATTCATATGGATCAATATTCACTCTGCACAAATCGTTCAACACAATATCCCAAGTCTTGAAGTTTTCACCGCTTGAAGCCAAGTTAAGATTAGCTTTCATTGCAGCTTTCGTAATTTTCTTAAGCAAGACTCTTCTGTTTGCTTCTGCAAAAAAGCTATATTGAGCATCCGTACAAATGCTCACATCTTTAATAAATACCCTCAATAAATCAGCAGCAGTATTACTGTTAGAATAGTTTGTTGGTGATATTTCATCAGTAATTCGTAATGTTTTACCAACAATTACAAAATTATTAGGATTGTTATAATCAAAAGTATAATTTCCAATTTTGTTCAAAGTATCCAAATCTTTAGCGATTGCGTCAAACGCTTTTTGCGGTAATTTTGCAGTCTTAGGCAAAAGAGAATTTTCATAATAGAGAAGCTGTTCATCTGGCAAATAACTTCTACTCATATTGATTGGAATTCCAACAGGAGTATGCTTGCTATTTGAGGAAACGTTTCTCAAAATCTTGAAATTTGAAAAATACGCAACAGGTTCGCCATAATAAGTTTTCAAATCTTTAAATTTAGGATTTCGAACGAGTTTAAAATCAGCCAAAAAATTAGGCTCGAATATTCCTTTTTTCAAAACATATTTATCATCAATTCTATAAACTTCTCCATGATGACCTTCGCCTAAAATTCTTTTTGGATTTAATTTCTTCTGAAGAAATTCACAAAACATTCTCATTAAAGAGTTATGTTCCTTTTGACTAATCTCACCGGAAGATAAAAGAACAGAATCGAGTTTCTTGGTAAATTTGCTATGATAACCTGTAAATGTCGTTTTTTGTGTTTGCGGGGTATAACTTATGGGATAAATATTCATAATATAATTAAAACCCGTAAAAAATTAATTTGCTAGCATAAAAAAAGAACCCTTTCGGGTTCCTTTTAAATGGAGGAGAAGGTGGGATTCGAACCCACGGAACGCTCGCACGTTCGACGGTTTTCAAGACCGCTCCGATCAACCGCTCTGGCACTTCTCCAAGCAATTGCTTTCAGATGTATTATTATTGTACCAACTCAAACTTAATTGTCAAGGATTATTTTATAAATTAATCGAATGATGTTTCAACTAACAAAAAGTGGTAATATTTCAATATGGAAAACGATAATAACATTGCGATAAGAAAAACTTCCACCCTGAAACTTATATTCCTCAGCATAGTAACTCTGGGTATTTGGTGGTATGTGTGGCTATGGAAGCTCGTTACCGACATAAACACACTCTACCCACAAAAAGGGAAATGTATCCATCGATTTAATTGGTTTTGCACCCTCATTGGGTTAAATGTTATTGCAATCATTCTTTATATCAAAGGAATTCAAAAAGAATTTATCATCAATATCGCAAATGTTATTTGGCTTGTAGTGAATCTGATTTTAACACTGCAGATTCTAAAAAATATCGAACGCTACGTTAAAGAAAAATTCGATATTGAAATACATCACAATGTTTTCGGATGGTTCTTCTTCGGAAGTTTCTATGTTAATTACAAAATAAATCGACTAAATAAAAGCATTCAAAACGGGATAAATCGAAAAATTACCCAAATGAAATTATTCAAAACACAAGAAAATATGCTAGACAAAATCAAAAATATTTTCAAAAAATAAATTATTTCTTGTGAGTTTTGAAAGCGAAATATTTAAACAATACATAAGTTACAACTGAAACCAAGAATATTGAAATGAACTGCGAAATATAAACATTTTTAATCGCAAATCGAACCAACAATTCCAAAATTATAACGTTTATAAAATAGCTTACAGCCCAAGTTGAACAGCATTTCAGATACTCGTGCAAATAATTTCCTTTTGTGCAAAAAACAAAAAACTTCTGATTGAAATAAGAAAAAACAGAAGATATTGTCCACTGCAAAACAACACAAAGTTGATAATGTCCTTGCCCCAACAAATACACAGCAAGGGCAAAAATTATATAAGAAATTCCGGCATTAACCGCACCGATAAAAAGAAATCTAATTTTATCGGGAATTTGGCACCATTTTGAATATAATAATTTCATAACTTCCATAAAAAAATTCTATCACTCAAAGATTTTTTCTCAAGAGTAAACAACTAAACAAACCTGTCATTCGTGTTTTTCTTTTTCGGTTCTCCTCTTTCTTTTTTCATCGAAATAAAAAAGCAAAAATGAACAATTATTGATTATTGAATTAGTATGATATGTAAAAAAATAAATTAAAAGCTGGATTCTGTCGGGCAAAGCCATCAGAATGACGAATGCGTAAAATCTTTCCAAATTCGGTCATTGCGAGCGGATGCGAAGCAATCCAGCTAATTATTTATTGTCGGCTTAGTAAAGCTGACCTACTAATTAAAAACTCAAACAACTCCGTCATACTGAGCAAAGCGAAGTATCTCAAGTGATACGTTTAGATAAAATCCTACAATTCTTTATCAGACTCTTGGATAGGGGCACCGATTACACGTTCAAGTTCTGCCGCATTCACATTGTATTGCAACAAGGTTGAATAATAATCCAATTGAGCATTCAAGTACGTATTTTCAGAATCTTTAAACTCGATTGCATCGCCCAAACCAACTTGGTATCTTCGGAATGCTTGGTATTGTTGTTCTTTTGCCTGTTGAAGTGCAAGTTTAGATACTGCAATACTATCATGAGAATTCATCAAGTTGATATATGCACTCTTCACATCCAAATAAACATTTTGACGTTCTTGTTCATAATCTGCTACGTATTTTTTATAAGTTGCGTTAGCTTCATCAACTTGTTTTTTCAACAACATCAAATTTAATGCCGAATATTGTAATTGCAATCCAACAGAATAACCATAATCAGAATTGATTTTTCTACCACCGTATTGATATTGACCAAAAGCACCAATATCAGGAGTAAAAGCTCTTTTTGCACTACGTACATTTAATTCTGCGGCATCCATTCTTTTCTTTGCCGCCAAAAGTGATGGACGAGATGCTTCTGCAGTTTTGATTAAATCTTCAAAATTAACAGAATATTCTTTTGTATTCAAACCGTCTTTCAAAACGACATCAGCCAATTCAGGAATACCAACAGCGTTAGCAAGTTGAACAGATGCAAGTTCTAAAGTATTCTTTGCCTTAATCAAATTCAATTTAGCTTTACCAAGGTTATATTCAGCATAAGTTACATCAATTTTAGCTTTTTTACCAATATCAAAATAAGCTCTTGCTTGCTTTAATTGAAGTTCATAATCTTGAACAGTATTTTCATAAACAGACTTTTGAAGTTTTGCAAAAATCATATTGTAATAAGCAACTTTAACGTTGTAGATTACATTTTCAATACTTGTTTCAGCATCAAATCTGGATGATTCGTATGTTCTTTTTGCAGAATCAGCAGCAGCTTTAGTCTTACCAAAGTCAAAAAGCAACATATTAGCAGAAATATTTGGAACATAATACATATCGTATTTTTGAACCATCATTCTTGCAAAATTTCCGCCCATAGTCATAAACATATCGTTTCTGGAATAACTTACACCGGCACTAATTGTTGGGAAGAAATTTGACCATGCCTGTCCAACACGAGATTTATAAATTTCAGCATTGCTGATTGCAGACATAATCGCAGGATGGTGAGTTATGGCTAACTTGATACAATCTGATAGAGTAACTTCACCATTCATATCCGCATATTCAATCTGGCTATTGATTACAGGGAATTTAGTTTCATACATTCCTTCTGCTTCATGAGAAGATTTAGCCTTTGATTTTGCATTTGATTTAAGTTTTTTAATTTCGGTTTTGTGATTAACCTTGACATTATCAGGCTCAACAATCTGGATTTCTTTTTCCTTCTTGGAAGCAAGCAAATTTTCATCCACTTGTTGTTTTTTTGCCAAAACAGAATTTCCTGACAAAGCCACAACCGAAGCTATTAAAAGTATATTAACAATCTTTTTCATCTTATATCTCCAAATCTTTTTCGGTAATTTCTCTTTTCGGGAACTTGTCAACAAATTCCTGAACAAGAACATAGAATGCCGGAGTTAATGCAGCACCCATAGTTGCAGCCGCAACCATACCGCCAAATACAGTTGATCCAACTGAAATTCTTGAATTTGCACCGGCACCTGATGCAAATATCATCGGTAATACACCAATAATAAATGCCAACTCTGTCATCATAATTGCACGGAATCGCAATTTTGCAGCTTTAACAGCAGCTTCTCTAATCGGTAAACCGTGTTTTTCGTGTTCTTCTTTAGCAAACTCAACAATCAAAATAGATTGCTTAGCTGCCAAACCAATCAATGTAATCATACCTACTTGAGAATAAATATCAAAAGATTGGTTAATCATCATCTGGAACAATAACGCTCCCAAAGCGGCAACCGGAGAAACTAATAATACTGCAACCGGAATTGTATAACTTTCGTACAACGCAACTAAGAACAAGTAAACGAATACCAAAGCCATTGCAACAATTACAATTGTTTGTCCTGATGCAGCTCTTTCTTGAGCAGAAGTACCAGACCAGTCAAATGTCATATCTGATGGAAGAACTCTTTTTGCAACAGCTTCCATTGCCGCCATCGCATCACCTGAACTCTTTCCGTCTGCCTGTTGACCTTGAATTTGAACTGATTCATACATATTGTATCTTGAGATTGATGCAGTACCTACAGTCTGTTTCAATGTAACAATAGACAATACAGGAACTTGAACACCATTTTTATTTTTTACATAAATACCGGCTAAATCAGTTGAAGTATTTCTAAATCTACTGTCAGCCTGTAATTGAACTTTAAATACCCTACCATATTTGTTAAAGTCATTAACATAATAAGTACCAAGCATTGATGCTAAAGTTGAATACAATTCTTGCAAATCAACATCCTGAGCCAAAGCCTTAGCGTAATCAATATCAACAATATATTGAGGAACGTTTGCTTGGAATGAAGTGTTAACACTTGATAATGATGGATCAGAGTTTGCAGCAGCAACGAGTTTATTTGCCCAAGATTCCAATTCTTGTGCAGTATAATCGCCTTGAGAAAGCATTTGGAACTCGAAACCACCCATCATACTCATACCCATAATAGCCGGAGGAGAGAATGACATAATTGATGCTTCTTTTGTATTTCCGGCAATTTGTCTTATACGCTGCAAAATTGCAGTATGAGAAAGATTAGTAGGACGTCCCTCTATTTTACGTTTTACCCAATCTATAGGTCCGACTTTTCTATCTTCATAACTATCCAACAAGATAATAGCAGTTGCAGAGTTAACTGCACCGTTACCACCGAATACCGTTAACTTACTAGCATCAACCCCATCCAAAACCTTAACTTGATCAAGGAATTTTCTTGAAACTTCTTCCGTTCTTGATAGTGAAGCACCATCCGGAAGAGTAATTGTTGCAAGCAATACACCTTGGTCCTCATCAGGGATGAAACCTGTTGAAATCATTTTGAATGAAACCAAAGTTAAGGCAACAATAACTAAATATGTTGTAATAAGTAACTTTTTATCATATACGAATTTTTTTACGTATTCCATATAAAAATCTTCTAATTTGTCAAAATATTCGTTGAACACTTTAACAATTTTTGAAGTTCTTCTGCCAATTCTTTTTTGAATATGTTTCAAATGACGCATAAATGAAGAAGTTGTGCATTTTGTTTCTTCTTGTTTTTCTCTACCCAAGAAGTGAGAACACATTGCAGGGGATAAAGTCAATGCACAAATTGCAGAAAGAGCGATAGAAACAGCAATACAAACAGCAAACTGCTTATACATAACACCTGTCATACCACCCAAAAATCCAATCGGAACAAATACAGCCATCAATACCATTGCCATCGCAACCAATGATGAACCAACTTCCTGCATTGTAATCTGCGTTGCCATAATTGCCGATTTACCTTCGTCAATATGTCGTTTTACGTTTTCAATTACAACGATAGCATCATCAACTACAACACCTACTGCAAGTACCAAGGCGAATAAAGATAACAAGTTGATTGACATACCCAACGCATCCAACGCAAAGAATGTACCAATCAAAGAAACAGGGATTGTTGCACAAGGAACAAGAGTTGCCATCCCATCCCCCAAGAACAAATAAATAATCAATACAACGATTATACCTGTTAATAGGATTGTAAATTCAACTTCTTTCATTGATTCTTGAATATATTCGGCATCATCCTTAATAGTCATAATTTTGATACCGTTAGACATTCTTGAGTTTAATTCATCAACCTTAGCATGAACCGCCTTTGACAAGTTGATAATGTTAGCATCCGGCAATTGGGAAACCATAATAATTGCAGAAGGTTTACCATTTACCAAACCTAAATTTGTATAAGATTGAGCTCCTAATTCGACTCTTGCAATATCTTTAATTCTAACATTTGAACCATCCATATTAGAACGGATAATTATATTTTCAAAATCTTTAACATCTGCCAAACGACCTTTCGTTTTCAAAGTCAATTGCAATGCTTGTGGGTCATCTGTCGGTAATTGTCCTAACGCACCGGCTGTAACCTGAGTGTTTTGAGCGGCAATTGCAGCCTTAACTTCACTTGTTGAAATGTTTAACCCTGCCATTTTTTGAGGGTCAAGCCATATTCTCATTGAATAATCACCGGCACCATATACGTTAACGTCGGCAACACCATCCACACGTTTCAATTCGTCCTTAACATATATAGAACCGTAGTTTGATAAATCCAACGGACTCCAATCACCTGATTCAGGATACAAGTTCAAAATCAATGCACCGGAACCTGAAGACCTGCTGATAGCAGTTACACCAGTTCTTTGAACATCTTCGGGCAACTGAGTCAAAACCTGTTGAATACGGTTGTTAACGTTCATCAAGTTGATATTTTTATCAGAACCAACCTTGAAATACATTGTCAAAGAATAACTTCCATCATAAGAAGAAGAAGACATATAAGACAAGTTTTCAACACCGTTCAATTTATTTTCCAAAACTGTCGCAACAGAAGACTCGATAACTTCCGCACTTGCACCTTGATAATTAGCACTTACCATAATTTGCGGAGGC
>CALAWF010000240.1 GCA_937894665.1 uncultured bacterium
ACTCGCAGAGTCTGGTTTGATTTGAGTTATTTTAATATAGTTATCTATACTGTTTTGTATTGATAATATATACCTTTTCCACACATTATTTTTCGTTTCACATATTTTTAGTACCAATCCAGTACCATTGCATTTTTTCATTATTGTGTGTAGTTCCAGTGGCTTGCAGGTTCTTTTACTATTCACAGAATAAATTTCTGCTGGCTTGCTTGTCCACCTATGGGAATTATAATCTCCAAGCGATATTCCTGCAAGAAAAAATTTTATGGTACTAATCGTTAGTACCACGATTGTTTTCTATGTACTGAGAAAAATCAATTACCTTTGCAGGCTTTCTCTTAATAGAAATTCCTAATCGTTCCATGTCTAATTTAAAAAGTTCACTTGGATATCCATATGCATCAAATCCCTCTGGCTGACAAATATCTCTGTTCAGATACTCACTAAGTTCCCATTGATACTTTGCTTCTTTCTCCAGCTTTTTATCAAAATACTGTGCATCCATTACCATTCGGTTTATGCCACCAACTGCTTTCTTACCATGAGTTTTGGTTACAGTTGTGTCGCCTGACATTTTAAAATACTGCCCTATCTGCTTCTCGGAATATCCCATTTCCTGCATCACGCCATGAATCACACGGCTGATATACATTGCGTAGTAATTCCAGTTTCTTGGTTCAATATCTGTCATTGCTATTGTATAACGATTACTGGCATTTACAATAAACAAGACATTTCTTCCTTTTATTTTCGTCAAATGTGTGTCCCAGCAGAACGCAAGTGAAGCACCTTTGCTTTCTTCAATCTTTGTTGTTTTTAGTCAATCTTGAACTGCTTTTGTTGCACCAATCTCCATATGTATCACCTGCTCATCTCAAGTATTCTTTTTACTTCATTCTGTAATTCATCACTAAAATCTGATAAATCATCATATGTAATTACTTTCAGTCTAATGAGACGAACAATATCCCATATTACCTCTGATTTTTTCAGCTCCATGATAACTCCAGGATGACGCTTATCTTCTTTTATCCGTTTTTCAAGTTCCCAGAATTTATCTGATGCTGGCTTTTTATCATCATTTAGAAAATTTACATACTCTTTAACAAGACCTTCCATATAATTTTCCTGCCAGCCTGATAATCTTTCTCGAAATAATTTCCAATCCTTTTTGCTTATGTCCATGATTTTGAACCTCCTCAGTCTCATGTTAGTCTCAACAAACGATTTCAAAAATGAGACTGACTTGAGACTACAACTTTATAATTCACCTGCAAGTGCCAGTTTTATCGCATTTTACTATATCATAGAGTCTCACTCAGTCTCAAATCCCGTGAGACTTTGTTGAGACTAACTTTTGTAAATGTCAAACTTTAAAACATTTCTTTTTTCAGAAATCACTTTAAAAGTCTCGCATGCTTTAAAAAGCTTCTTCTTAGGATATTCTGATTTTAGCCATTTGATTTTTCTCAAAATTTCTATGACATTTCTACGACATTTTCTGTGACATTACTCTCTTCATTATAAGAGTTACTTAAACCAAATTTGTGTCTTTAAACAATTCAGTTTTTACCTTCTCCTTGCTTCCACACATAGAGCTTTTACATTCATCAATACTCTATACCTCATTTTTATTCTATGAATACATACTTTCCCTTTCCTTTACCATTCACCGCTTTAACAACTTTCATGTCTCTAAGTTTTGTCATAACTGCTCTTGCTGTGGATGGCGAACAATCAAGTATTTCTTTTATTTCTTTTGTGCCAAAAATTTGATTTTTCTCTATTTCATCATACACCTTAAGAATATTTGCCTTCGAAGGTTCATTATATTTCTGTTGCTCAATCGCCGACTTTATCCTATCAACCGCCGATTTTTTATCGTCAATCGCCGACTTTCCTTCTCCAATCGCCGGCTTTTGGTAATCAATCAACGACTTATTGACTGCAACAGCCAATTTTTTTAATGAATCAGCGGTTTTTTCAATAATAGTTTTTTCAGCATTTGAATTATAAATAACCGCCTGCAACACAAAAGCATTTGTATGATAAACAGGATCTTTTAGCCCAACCTGCTCCAGTTCATTACACATACGATTAACACCTTCGCCAAATTCTTTTACAAATTTATAGTTCTTTAAAAACTCTGCAATCTTAGGGTTTCTGGAAAAATGTGTGAAACGTATATTGTCCGCTCTTACAAGCCCCGGAAGTTTTCCAGGACTTTCAACTACTATATGGTCATCAAACATCTTTATCTGAATATCCGTGCCAGTAATACTATAAGCACGATGAGTAACAGCATTTACAATCAGTTCCTGTCTGACAAACTTAGGATATTCCTCATCAGTAACAAATGTTCCGTCTGGTCCAAGATATGTTTTTTCTTTTACCTGCGTATCCAAATATGCAATTGCCTCATTTATCATGTTAAGCAGTGTGCCTTCAAAGATGACGTCCTTTATAACATTCATTTCTGTTCCAAATTTTTCTTCGGTTCCCTCATAACGTATAAAACGAATCCTTGCACGAGGAAAGAAATTTTGCGGATTCTTTCCAAATAACAGAATTGCAGCGGTACTGATTTGAATCTCACCATCTTTTTCTTTTATAAAACCTCTGTTTTCTTTAAGATATTCCAAAGGACTTTTCCCGTAATCAATCTTATTTGTATATTCTTTTACAAAGTCCATATCTATATCATCTATTGCAGCATCGGGTACCGCTTTATCTTCAAAGTAACGTTCTCCCTTGTCATAATTAAGCTGAAGACGTTCTTCAAATGTCTGCAATTTAGATTTATCACCAACTCTTAAGAATACATCATCTGCCTGATTTGCATGCACTTGTGGACTTGCATCAATATGCATTACAAGTACATGATTCTCTCTTCCCTTTTCATCGACACATGGAACTTTTTCTATTCCAACTTTAATAGTCGGATTACAAAAATCAAATGGCACTCGTAGAAGCTCATTTAACTTCTTGGTTTCAAAATCAATGCCTTCAATTCTTCTCGTCTTATCAGTTATACCTATTGCAATATCTCCACCATCCGCATTAGCAAATGCAACAATCGGTATTGCTAAATCCTTTGGAGAAATATTTATACTTTTCCGATCAAATATCTGATTTTCTTCCATTGATAAAATTTCTTCAATCGTCACTGCATTCACCTTCCTATAATTTTCTTATCTAATTTTCTTTGTTGAAATTATTTCCAGTTTTTATCATGTATCCATATATATTTTTTCTCTTTTGTACCACAAGTATGTGAATAACTTACATCCAAAAAAAGATAGGACAATAACTGCAGCCCATATATACCTACAAGTGCATACGCAAACTACCAAATAAAACAATATTGAACTTATAACTATAATACAAGGTGCCTGATTATTAAATGATATAAAAAAACTTTCCATCTTTGAACTCATAAATTCTTTTCTTTTTACTATAAGTGTCCATAATATTAATGCAATAAAATATATACCAAAGGAAATTATATCATTCATTTTTGTTTCCACTTCCACACATCTCAATATCATAGTTGCTATTGTAATAAAATAAGCCAATAAACAATACCAGTTCTCTTGTAAAATCCAAATTCTATTATTCTCTAAATATTCTTTTGCAAGTTTATTGCTCTTCTTTTTAATTAGCTTTAAGTTTTTCACTTTAGTATGTTTTTTAATTTCTTTCTGTATCTCTTCAGATATATCTCTATTAAAATCACTTGATTCATACGCTAAAACTTTTGTTTTTATCTTTATATCAATTTCTTCCGCTACATCAGCATTTATTTGTGGAAATTCTTGCATTAATCTTTTTTGCGTAGTTGGCTTTCTGTCTTGCATTATGTATTACTTTCCTCCTCATATAATCAAGTATTTTTTATTGAAAATTCAAGGTTTTTCAACCTTTTATATCTCAGCAAATAAGCCAAAGCTATGAGCATTTCGATGTATCGGGTACTGAAATAGCGGTTTTAAGGTATACGAAATAAAACGTCATTATTTTCGCTTTACTGACCTTGTGTATACCCATCCTTCTATGGCAGCT
>CALAWF010000241.1 GCA_937894665.1 uncultured bacterium
TTACGGTATATTCAACTTTTAGTGGATTTTTAATTTTTTGGTGCTTCATACAATATGCCAAAACAGACATTGCCCCAATAGTAGAACCAATTCCTGCTAAAACCTTATCTTTCATTGGAATTTGTTTTTCTTTTACAGATTGGCTCATATCAATATAACCGTAAGAAATATTTTTTCTTGTCGGCATAAAACCCGCCAAATGGGGATTATTTTGAAAATTTATACTATTTACTGATTGAAGAGCCATAATTAAAACCTATTATCAAGTGTATATAATACAACAAAATTTGTTTTTGGCAATCCTTAGACTTAACAATCTTAATATCTTATAGCAAAAGAAGGTTCATTACCCGTTCTAACTTTTATCGGAATAATTTGCCAAGTTGCACCATTTAAGCAATCTTCAACCCAAATTTTAGCAATTTCATCCCCTTCATATTCGGCAGTATAATGTCTAACTAACTTGTGATTCTCGTCATAATGAAACTCCTCAACAAGTCTGTCATAAGAATCATACTTAAACTCTACATCAATATAAATTTCAGGATTTTTAGCATTTGAATATTTAAAGTTGTTTTTTGTAAACTGTTCTAAACCAACAACTCGACCTTTATCATCGTAAAAAGTATGTTTATGTCTTGAAAAATTATACTCTTCAATCTTATTTCCATCGCTATCATATTTAAAATATTTGAAAAGTTTTCCAAGGTAATCTGCCTCATCCTCAACAATATTATCTTTAAATTCTAACTCCTCTGTTGAAACAACCTCATCTGTATCTTTTTTTAATGTTTGACAGGCTTTCAAATTTTCAAATTCAAAATCGCATTTTCGATAAGTATCATCAGAATTTTCTTGTGTTTTAATAGTTTTTATAGGAATTGAATCATAAAACTTGCTATTTTGCACAAGAATTTCTTGCGTTTTACTTTCTTGCGGATGTTCAATAAAATTAGGTGTAGATTCATTTAAAAATCTTTCATTATAAATATACGTTTCAATATTCGGATTTATTTTTGGAATACAAAACTCCGGATTATCTTTTGTATAGCAATTTTCGGGAGTCTGAACAACATCAAATTTATAAACATCAAGACTTGCAGGCTCATTTTTTGTTAAATAAATATAAGTCTTATTTCCATTGTTTTGAAAATATTCTACTGGCCATTTTTCGGAAAACTCAACACCATCGTTATCTGCAATTGCACTCAACTGATTTATAACATTCAACTTTTGAATTTTTTCTAAATTTTGAAAACCTTTTATTGTTAAATCACCATCAGCTGCGAAACAACTCAACCCCAATGAAGTTATAAATATTGCCAATATTGTCTTTTTAATCATAATATCTCCACTCATACTTCCAAGAAAAGTCTAACATCCTATAAATTAGTTTACATCAACTGATGATACGATAATATTTACAATTCGAAATATATGGTAAATCAAAACCCTGATATCGTTTCAAAAGTTTTACAAATAAAAATTTCATTAAAACAAAGATAATAATATTCCACAAAATATACTAAATGATTTTATTAAATTCCAACAACAAAAATTTCAAATATTTTTGATGCGGGAATACTCACTGGATTATTCATGTTTACTAAGATCACAAGCTATAAATAAAATTAAACAATATGCAAATAACCCAGATTATATATTGAATTACGGAATTTCAAAACCATCAAGCCAAACAGGACATGCTCTAGAAATAAAATCATATAATCAAGATACAAATACCGTCAAATTTATTAATCCGAAATGTGCTGCATATGAACAAGAACAAAACATTGATGAGTTAACAAAAGAATTAATATCCTTATATATTACACCTGTTAAATAGATAAAATGTTTATGCTAGAATTCTATTGCAACTAGAGTTGGGATATCATGAAAAAGACAATTATTACATTTATTCTATTTATTATGGTTTGTTTACCGGCGTATAGCGATGTTCAGCATATTTCGCTAGATCAAGCGGTATCTTTAGCGTTAGAAAATAATTTAGACCTAAAATCTAAACGAAAACAAGCCGAAGAACTTGAACAGGATATAAAAATTGCAAACGCATTAAAAAATCCTCAATTCCAATCAAACTTTCTCATTGGAAGAGTAACAAGAGGAAACTCCAGCCAATTCGGAATGAATGTTCCTGTTGAAATAGGAAAAAGAGGAATCCGAAAAAAAATTGCCCAAACAAATTTAGATATTATTCAAAAAGAAATCCATGCACAAGAACTCGATTTAAAAATTGAGGTTATGCGAAATTATTTTGCAGTAATTTATGCAAAGTCTATTGTTAAAATCTTGCAAGATAGAGAAAAACTTTTCAAAAATATGAAAGTTATTTCTGAACAACGTCCGCAAAATTCACCAAACTACAAACTGGATGTTCTTCAATCTCAAATTAAATACCAAAAGCAAGTTGTATTCTTAAACAGAGCAAAAGCCAATCTTTTAGTTGCACAATTTGAATTAAATAATTCTTTAAATATTAAAGATTCAAAAACGATGTATGATACCGTTGAATCATCTTTATTTGCAAACAATCTATCAATTTTAGACTTAAACTTGCTTCCTTATCAAGAAATTGAAGATACGGCGATGAAATATAGTTACTCACTTTCAATCGCACAAGATAATATTCAACGTAGCGAACAAAAAATTACAGAGGCTAAACATAAACGTATTCCAGATATAGCAGTTAGTGGAGGTTATGCATACCAAACAGCACATCAAACAGGAGGAGATGCACTCCCTGGAGCTTATGTTGGTGTAAGTGCAGATATTCCTTTATTCTATTTTTACAATCCTGAAATCAAAAAAGCCCAAATAACCCTTGAAAGAAGCAATATTGATAAGGATTCTTTTGAAAACCACCTAAAATATGCACTAAAAGAAGATTATAACAAATTCAAATATTCAAAAGAGAACATGACTTACTATAGCTCAATTTTAAAAGAATCTCAAACAATCTTAGATGAACATGCCAAAAGATATGAAAAAGGACAATCAACATTATTAAACTTGTTGCAGGTTGAAACAATGCACCAAGAAACATTGAGAGATTATATTGATGCAGTACAAAGATACTATGGAGCATACCTGGACCTAATGCACAATGTCGGTCATGAAGTTTTGTTGCGAACAGATTTATAAAAAATTGCAATAATTAAAATAAAAAACAGGTGTTTAGAAAATCTAAACACCTGTTTCTATTAGAATATATTTTAGAACTTACGCAATTGCATCTGCACAATCTGGACAAATACCATCTTCGTTCAATTCACGATATTTCCAACATCTTGTACATTTTTCACCATGAGCTTTTGTTACCCAAACAGTATAACCTTCTTCTGAATATTCATTCAATACATCTGATGGTTTTTCATCTGAAAGGCTTGCTTGAGAAACAATATAAATATCAGCCAAGTCTTTTTCATTTGCTTTTAATACTGTATCATCATCAGCTTTTACAGTTACAGCAACTTCTAAAGAACTTCCGACTTTTTTATCAGCTCTCAATGGTTCAATTGCACGAGAAACAACTTCACGAGATTTCAAAATCTTTGTGAAATCTGCTTCTAATTCCGGATTGTTCCATTTTTCATTCACAACCGGCCAATCTGATAGCAATATACTTATCAATCCGCCACGTTGAACTTCTGGAACATTTTGCCAAATATCTTCTGCTTGGTGCGGCATTACAGGAGCCAAAATCTTAACTAATGCCATCAAGTTTTCAAATAAGACAGTTTGACAAGCTCTACGAGAAAGTGATTTTTTACCTGCGGTATATAATCTGTCTTTCACAATATCCAAATAGAATGAACTCAAGTCAACCGCTGCAAAGTTTTGCAATGATTGGAAGTATTTGTAAAATTCATAATTTTCAAATGCTTCTGTTACTTCTGCAATCAATTTGTTCAATTTGTGAAGAGCAAATTTGTCGATATTTTTAAGTTCATCATACTCAACATAATCAGCTTTAGGGTCAAAATCAAACAAGTTACCGATTAAAAATCTCGCGGTATTTCTTGTCTTTTTAAAGATTTCAACCAACTGACCAACAATATTATTACCAATTTTAATATCGTTTCTATAATCAACTGATGCTGCCCACAATCTCAAAATATCTGCACCATAGTTTTTGATAATATCATCAGGTCTAATGTAATTACCCAAAGATTTTGACATCTTACGTCCGTCTTCGCCAAATACAAATCCGTGAGTCAGAACTTGTTTATAAGGTGTTTTTCCTTGAGTTGCGATTGAAGTCAACAATGAAGATTGGAACCAACCTCTATGTTGGTCTGAACCTTCCAAATACATATCTACAGGTGTATGACCCAATTCTCCGCTTCTTTTTTCAACAACTGCTCTCCAAGAAACACCTGAATCAAACCAAACATCCATAATGTCTTTTTCTTTTTTGAAGTGTTTCTTACCACATTTAGGACATACATAACCTTCAGGCAACAATTCTTCTGCAGAGTATTTTACCCACGCATCTGAACTTTCTTTTTCAAATATTTTAGCAACATTTTCAATTGTTGTATCGTCGCAAATAACTTCGCCACAATCTTCACAATAGAATATTGGAATTGGAACACCCCAAGCTCTTTGTCTTGAAATACACCAATCTGTACGACTTTCAACCATGTTACCAATTCTATTTTCACCACTTGCAGGAATCCATTTTACACCATGAATTGCTTCAAGTGCCTTATCTCTGAATTTGTCAACTTTAACAAACCATTGTGGAGTTGCTCTATAAATTACAGGCTTTTTACATCTCCAACAATGTGGATAACTGTGTTGAATATCTTGTTGTTGTAACAAAGCTCCACAGTTTTGAAGCATTTCAATAACCATTGAATTTCCTTTGTAATAAGGAACTCCAACAAGTTCTGAAATTCCGACAGAGTCTGTCCAAACACCACGACCGTCAAGTGGAGAGAACACATCAATATTATATTTACAACCAACCTCATAATCTTCTAAACCATGACCAGGGGCAGTATGAACGGAACCTGTACCGGCATCTAGTGTTACGTGTTCGCCTAATATAATTGGAGATTTTCTATCTACTAACGGGTGTTTTGTCGTCAACAATTCTAAATCTTGACCGACACAACTTCCAAGAACTTTAATATCAGCTTCATCCCATTCAACATCTTTCAAGAATGATGCTAACAATTCTTGAGCAACAACATATACGTCATTTTTATATTCAAAGAATGTATATTCAAATCTTGGGTGCATTGAAATTGCCATATTTGAAGGAATTGTCCAAGGAGTTGTTGTCCAAATAATTGCATACACATCCTTGTTGCCATTAGCATTATTCAAAATACCTGAGATTTTTTTAACTGATTCATCATCAAACTTAAATCTTACATAAATAGAAGTAGAAGTATGATCAGCATATTCAACTTCTGCTTCTGCTAAAGCTGTTTCGCAAGCTGCACACCAATAAACCGGCTTCAAACCTTTTTCAATATAACCCTTTTTGTACATTTCGCCGAAAACTCGAACTTGTTCAGCTTCATATTCAGGATTAATTGTCAAATAAGGATTTTCCCAATTTCCCAAAACGCCTAAACGTTTAAATTCGCTTTCTTGACCTTTTAAGTTTTTGTGAGCAAATTCACGGCATTTTGCACGAAGTTCAACTTCTGAAATTGCATGGCGTCCACCTTTAATATTTTTAACTACAGCATTTTCAATCGGTAAACCATGCCCGTCATATCCGGGAACATAAGGAGCATAGAATCCTCTTTGAGATTTATATTTGATTAAAATATCTTTCAAAATTTTATTCATCGCGGTACCAACGTGAATTTTTTCTGAACTCAAGTATGGAGGTCCATCATGCAAAACAAAAGAATTTGTCTTATCACGTTCGCCAATCATCTTTTCATAGATATTGTTTTCTTCCCAAAATTTTTGGATTTCTAACTCTCTAACAGTAGCATTTGCTCTCATCGCTAATGTTGTTTGAGGCAAATTTAGAGTATTTTTGTACTCTTTCTTTGTACTTTCTGCCATATTATTTTCCCTCTATTTTATTAGTTACTTGTTCACAAATCATTTCTAATTCTTTATCTTCTTTATCACAATCGGCAATGAATCTTTTCATCTTGTTGTAATCAAAAGCATTTTCCCATCTTGCAATAACAACTGTTGCAACACAGTTACCAACCAAGTTAACAGTTGTTCTACCCATATCAAGGATTTGGTCAATACCAAGCAAAATTGCAACCCCAATTAATGGAATATTGAAACTTGCTAACGTACCAGCCAAAACAACCAATGCAACCCTTGGAACTCCGGCAACACCTTTACTTGTAAGCATCAAAGCTAACATCATCAAAATTTGCTGATTTAGGCCTAAGTTAATACCGCAAATTTGAGATGAAAATATTACAGCCATTGCAAGATATAATGTACTTCCATCCAAATTAAAAGTATAACCGGTAGGCATAACAAAACTTACGATATTTTGAGGAACACCAAATCTTTCCATAATCTCAAGAGCTTTCGGGAAAGCTGCTTCTGAACTTGCAGTAGTAAATGCCAAAATTGCAGGTTCTTGAATTGCTTTTAATAAATTACGCAATGAAATTCTTGCATATTTACAAGCAATAAATAAAACCAAAATAACAAATACTGCAAGAGCAGTGTATAAAGAAAATATTATTTTTGCATAATTTTTAAGAATTGCCAAACCATTCATCCCAACAGTAGAAGCAATTGCACCAAAGATACCCAAAGGAGCAAAATACATTACATACTCGGTAAACTTAAACATAATCTGAGCAACCGAATGTAATACATCCATAACCGGTTTTGCTTTCTTGCCAACTGTACAACAAGCAACAGCCATAAAGATTGAAAATACAACGATTTGAAGTAAATTACCTTCTGCCATGGATTGAACAATACTTGTTGGGAATATATTCATAACCATTTCAGAAATAGATGTATGCGGAGTAGTTACCGCCATCAAACCAGCTTCTTTTAACAATTCCGGATTTGCTACAGTTCCGGAAATAAAGCCTTTTCCAGGGTTAAAAATATTACCCATCGTCAAACCGATAATCAAAGCTAATGTAGTAACAACCTCAAAATAAATAATCGTTTTAACACCGATTTTCCCGAGTTGTTTTACATCTCCATGACCGGCAATCCCTGTAACAAGAGTTGCGAATAACAAAGGTGCAATAATCATCTTGACCATACGTAAGAAGATTACAGCAAATGTACGCATCTTTACCGCAATGTGGGGGCAAAAATGACCAAATAAAACACCTAATATAAGTGCTAAAAATATCAATACTGTAAGTCGTGAATGTTTCAATTCTAACCTCTCAAAAGGATTATAAAACAAACATGCCAAACATTATACACACGGGTAATATTTTGTAAAATTTCTTATATAAAATAATAAACTACTTATCAGAAAGAGAAAAATCATCCCCAAGTTCTGACTCTAAACGCTTTATTATATCTGACAAAGGAATACCAAGAGCTTCTGAAATCCGCCATAGCATAACAATTTTAGGTTCAATCTGCCCGTTTTCAATTCTGCTAACATTCCCTGGGGTCAATTCGTATTCATAAGAAAAAGTATTCAAACTCTTGTTCAAATTTTTCACTCGATAATCTTTTATTATCTGCCCAAGAGTTTTAATTATTTGTAAACTTTTCTCATTCTTGTATTGCATACATGCAATTCTATAGTGTATTATTGGATTAAGTATTGCATACATAAAATAGCATAGGAGGAGAGAATTGAAGAGTCGGAAATATTTTGGGTTTACACTTGCAGAAGTCTTGATAACTCTTGGGATAATTGGAGTTGTAGCAGCTATGACAATACCGACATTATTACATAGACTTCAAGCAATAAAATTACATTCGCAGTTTCTCAAATCATATTCCACACTCAAACAAATCAGCAAACTCATGCAAGCCGAGGGATTAACAGGCGATGCAAATGATTATCCTCCACACGCTACAAATAATTTTATTAATACAATTCGTCCCTATTTTACAAATGGAACATCGTGTGGTAATGCAGGGATTGCCTGCTTTGGGAAATACATTAATGGTGATTATACAACGATGACAAAAGGGAAAATTGGAGCAATATACTCTCGTATGGTAGAAGGTTCAATATTACTACCCAATGGAACAATATTTTTTATAAGAAATCAATTTCCTATAGGCACAAGAATATGGGTGAGTGTTGATATAAATGGATATAACTCTCCTCCCAATAGAGCAGGGTATGACTTATTTTTCTTTCAATTGATGGATGATGCTGAATTTATACCACTAGGAGCAGAAGGCACAGAATACACAGATTCAACTAAGTATTGTAATCAAAATAAATATGACCCATTGAATGGCTTAACTTGTGCAAATGAAGCAGCTAAAAACCCGGATTATTTTAAGAATTTAACTTGGAAATAGACAAGATTTAATCCTTATATTTGCATAAACAACAATATTCAAGAAAATTATACATTATTGCTTGAAAAAAACTTTTTACAACATATAATTTTCGTGTGAAAAGATGGTTTTAGTAGATGAAAGGAGAGTTTATTATGTGGGAAAAAGATATTAATATCCACGAAGTTAAAGAAATTCGTACAAGAACCAGTGTATTCTTCGGTGTTGGAGCTATCCAAAAAATTCATGACATAGCAAAAGACATCAAATCAAAAGGAATTGATAAAGTTATCGTTATGTCTGGCAAACACGCTTACAAATCAACTGGTGCTTGGGATGTTGTAGAAGCAGCATTGAAAGAATATGGTATTGGATATATTAACTTTGACCAAGTTACTCCAAACCCTAACACTCACCACGTAAACGATGCAACTAAAATGGCTCGTGAATTTGGTGCAAAAGCAGTTATCTCTATCGGTGGCGGATCTCCAACTGACGCAGGTAAATCTGTTGCAATTTTGCTTGAATATCCGGACAAAGAAGCTGACGATATTTATGAATTTAGATTCACTCCTACAAAAGCTGCTCCGGTTATTTCAATCAACCTTACTCACGGTACAGGTTCTGAAACAAACAGATTTGCTGTTGTAACAAACTTAGAAAAGAACTTCAAACCAGCAATCGCTTACGATTGTATCTACCCAACATACGCAATCGATGACCCTCAATTGATGACAAAATTATCACCAAAACAAACAAGATATGTTTCAATTGATGCCGTTAACCACGTTGTAGAAGCTGCAACTTCAACAGTTGCTTCTCCATATTCAATTACACTTGCTAAACAAGTTGTTGAATTGGTTGCAAAATACTTGCCAAAAGCAATTGCAAATCCAGAAGACTTAGAAGCTAGATACTTCTTGTGCTACGCTGCTATGATGGGTGGTGTAAGTTTCGATAACGGTTTATTACACTATACTCACGCTCTTGAGCACCCATTGAGTGCTGTAAAACCAGACCTTTCACACGGCTTAGGTTTAGCAATCTTGTTACCAGCAGTTGTTAAAACTATCTACAAAGATAAAGCTGCAACTCTAGCTGACATCCTTGCTCCTATCGTTCCAGGTTTGAAAGGTGATGCATCAGAAGCTGATAAGGCTGCAGATGGCGTTTATGCTTGGTTGAAATCAGTTGATGTCCCAGAAAAACTTGAAGATATGGGATTCAAAGCTGAAGATGTTGATAAATTGACAGATTTAGTATTCACAACTCCATCTCTTGAAGGTTTGATTAACATCGGACCGAGTGGAAATTCGAGAGAAGTTGTTCGTAAAATCTACGAAGATTCTCTTTCTAAATAATTAGAATTTAAAACGAAAACAAAATCCTCGACTTATAATTTAGGTCGAGGATTTTTATTGAAAAATAATAAAAAACGAGCGATAAATCTATCACTCGTTTTTTTAATGTAAACTTTATATGGTTAAAACCTATTCATCAGCCAAACATTCATGACCAAATTTGTGAGATTTTAACAATACACCACGTTTTGAAGTTTGAATAAATTCAATCATTTTTTCAATGTATTCATTCATTGGAATTTCAGCTTTAATTTTTTCAATTGCTTGAGAAGTATTGTAATCCTCTGAAATTAACAATTTGAAAGCCTCATTTGTTGCAGTTCTAACTTCCAATGGAACACCACGTCTTTTCATAGCGATAACGTTAATTCCACGTGGAACAGGAGGTCTGCCTTCACCTTTAGAATACGGTAAAATATCTTGACGAGAAGCAGAAAATCCGCTGATAATCGCCATATCACCAATTCTAATATTTTGGTGGAATACACTCATACCACCAACAAAAGCACCAAAACCAACGTGAACATGTCCGCCCAAAGTAACAAGGTTAGCCAAAATAACTTGGTCTGCAAGTACGCAGTTATGAGCAACGTGAGAACCAACCATCAATAAGCATTTGTTACCAATTCTTGTTGTGAAATCACCGCAAGCAGCTCCTCTGTGAATAGTAACGTTTTCTTTGATAATTGTTTCATCACCTATAACAACTTTTGTATCTTCGCCTTTGTAACCTAAATCTTGCGGTTCAGAACCAATTGTTGCAAATGGTGAAATTGTACAATTTTTACCTATTTCAGCATGTTCAATATGAGCGTTAGAAATAACTCTAGTACCACTTCCAATTTTAACACCTTCACCGATTACGACATATGGTCCAATAATTGCATCATCTGCGATTTGAGCAGAAGGATGAATTATAGCTGTTTTATCAATCATGATTTTCCCTCTTTCTTACTATCTCCATAACGTCAATTATAGTACAAACGAAAAAGATATGAAAAATCCTTTATATTATTTTAATATGGAAGACAAAAATACTTTTGCATCCAACAATCCACACCACCCTAGCCATATTACACGCAGTTTCACTCGACTCAATGCCCGTTTTATCCTCAGTTCCTTCTCCCAAGGGAGAAGGTTAGGATGAGGTGTTAAACCGAACATATTTTGCTAGAGATACTTCGCTTCGCTTAGTATGACGAATTTGTACGGTCATTCCGAACTCGTTTCGGAATCTCTATCCGAACGCACCAGTTAGAGATGCTGAAACAAGTTCAGCATGACAAAACCTAACCATAGGTTTTCTCTCTAGGAGAGAAAGAAATTGTCTTTGAGCAATTGCGAAAATTTACAATTTCTAGAAAAGGTTTTCTTTTTTTATCAACCCCTCTCCTAACCTCTCCCTTGGATAGGAATAAGTACAAACAAACGGGGCAAGTTTTACAACTTGCCCCGCTGTTAATAAATATTCAATTATAATGAATTTATTTTGCTCTATACTTCCAGAACATACTTGTTTGATTTGAACCTGCGTAGCCTTTATATTGTTCCAAATTATATTTGAATCTACGAACTTTAGTTCTTGTAATATTGCCATCGGCATCTTTTTCTTCAACAACCTGTTCTTCTGGTTCTAACTTCAAGCTATAAACTTCAATATTTTTAGCTTTCAGGCTACGATTAGCATCTGATGCTGAATCCAAGATGTAGAATGGACCAACTGCTCCTTCCGGAACATATTGTTTAGCTTCTTCATCGGATAATTTTCTATATTTATAAGCATTATCCTTACCGTTAGTGTTATCTCTCAACATGATTGCTGAAGGAGATTCATATGCTTCAGCACCTGTCAAACCAGAATCCGGAGTTACAGTAGTTTCGCCCTTTTCATCGGCAATTACGTACTGAGCTTTTGCATTTACATCGTTACCCTCTGTTGGAGCTTTACGACTTCTCAATTTTTCCCAGTCTCTAGCATGACCAATTGAACCTTTTAATCCAACAGCACCGTCGCCATCACCGATTTGTCCTAGGTTATTACCATCAGCACCTTTCAAGAAATCGCCTTTACCATCATTTGCAGTAAGATCAAAGAATCCGTCGCCACCAATATCTAATACAGTTCTTTCTGTAACAGTTGGTTCTGGTTTTGGTCCAGGTTCATCACCCGCACCTGGTTGATCGACTGTAAGATCTGGACCTTTGTTTGGATCTTTCTTGTAATCTTCATTACATTTGTTAATTTGAGCCATAGCACCGATAAGTTCTTGTTTATTTAACTTACCTTTACCGCCCTCATTAGCACCCATTGCATTACCCAATATTGCTAACTTAATCAACTTAGCCTCTGGAGAGTCAGCTGCATATGGTCCAACTGGAGCATTTTTGATATTTTCCATAATCTTACGATTTTCGTCTTTCTTAACGAAGTTAGGATCATCCAACGCATCTGCTAAAGAGTGTCCTTTTTTCAAGATATTAACATCTCTATTTACGAGGGCGTTAACAAGAGCTGCACTAGCAACACCTGCAGGAATACCTATGCCTAAGCCCGGAAGAATTTTACTCAACCAAGAAAGGGCTTTACCTGGAGCTCCTGGAATAATTTCAGTGATTACTTTTGATATAGTATCGGTGTGTTTACCACCATTTTTATCAATTACTGTAATAATTTGATTGTCAATAGTAGTTTTTTCTGTATCAGGAGTACCACCTGTTGTTTTACCATGAGCAAATGCCTTAGCAGCTAAATAAGTTGTAGCAGCACCAACCGCCGTACCAACAGCAGCTCCAATCCAACGTTTATCTTTTTGGTAATCTACGTTGATACCTTTCAAGAATTGTTTAACGTCTTTTTCTTTAACGCCTAATTCTGCAGCAAGTTGTTTCAATTCATTTTTATCTGCTCTGTTACCTGCTGTAGAAGCCCATTCTCTGGCATATGCTTGAGCTTTTTCTACATCAATTGTTACATTACCATTGGCATCTTTAGTTATAATTCCTGCCTTGCCTTTATCTCTAAGTTTTTTATCAATTATTTCAGCAGTTTTCAAACCTCTATCAGACATTAAGGTATAAGTTTTTGCCTTACGTTGGAAATCTGGGTCATGTTCTTTTTGATACTTATATGCATCTTCGCCATCCATAACCTGAGTTTCACCGGTTTTCTTACCTTGTTCATCTCTAAGCTCAACTGTGTATTGGCTGCCTTTTACATAAGTTTGTTGCAACGCAAGTTGTTTCCCAGAAGATTTTGCCAATTTTTTATTTGCTCTTCTAAATGAACGGCTACTTTTATCTAAACCATATTCTTCTTTTAAATTAGCATTTTTATTTTCTGCGTTTTCTTGATATTTATCATGCAACTCACGAAGATTTTCTCTATTATTCAAACTATCAGCAAAATCATCTGCTTTTTCTTGTTGAATAGCTTTTTCCATTTCTTCTTTAAATGGAACTTTACCTAAATCTTCAGTAATTACACCTGCGGTAAGCAAAGTTTGATAATGCTTAGAAGCCTCGGCATAATTACCATTTGATAAATCTTGAATCAAAGCATCAACTTCTTTTTTTTGAGGGTCAGTTAAATCTTTTGCTTGTAATTTTGCGTTCAAAGCCCCAATACCGACGTCTGAATTAACATTATTATTGGTGACAGTTGCGTCATCAACTGGTTTCGCCGGATTACCAACTTGTCCTGAGCTCTGAAAACCATCTGACGTTACAGCTTCTCGCCCCTGTATAACTGCGGCACTAGTTTGCGGATCTGTACCGGCAGTTCTTTGAGTAGCATCTGTAGTAGTTGGATTTACTTGACAAGCGAATCGATTCTGTTGAATCTTATTGAAGTCATCATTCACACTTACCATTGTTCTCTGTCCTTTCTTTCTTATAGAAACTTGTATTACTTTCACTATGCTTTAATAAAAACTTTTTATATTGAAAAATTGACTATAAAATATAGAAAAAGTATATATCAATGTCTTAAACCCTTGTTGTTATTGAGTTTTAAGATTGTTAATTTTTCGTAATATTTGATAACTTTTTCGATTTTATAGCCGAATTCTTACCCAGGCTTACCTCTAACACATATTGTCGTCATCTTTTACCTTTCTAATATACCTTATTACCTTTACGCACATGGATTATCGGCATTCATTCAGCCGAACTTTAACGTTTTCAACAAAAAGCATGCTATAAATCTTGAAAATAGCTACCAATAGGAGCTTTTAGGCAATTAACAAAACTTCACAATCTCCCATATTCAGCAAATTTATTTTTACAGAATATAATATTGGTATGGTTAAAAGTGCATACATTCACATACCGTTTTGTAAATCTAAGTGCCACTATTGTTCTTTTGTATCGTTCAACAAATTAGGGCTAAAGGACGACTACATTAAGGCATTATTAAAAGAAATAGATTATTATTACAAAGGAGAACTCCTTGACACAATTTACTTCGGCGGAGGAACACCATCTACACTCGAACTTCAAGACTTTTCTAAAATTTTTGAAAAACTTAAGCCCGAACCAACTGCCGAAATAACCATGGAGTTAAATCCCGAGGGCGTTAATTATGACTACATGCGAGAGCTTTTTGACCTTGGTGTCAATAGAATCAGTCTTGGCTGCCAAACATTTAATGACGAAATTCTAAAACAAATCAACAGACGGCACAATTCACAACAAGTAATTGAGGCGGTAAAAACCTCACAACATGCCGGTTTTGAAAACATTAGTTTAGATTTTATTTACGGATTGCCAAATCAAACTCCGGAAATGTTTTATTCTGACCTAAAACAAGCCATAGATTTAGGGGTTCAACACATTTCATTATACGGCTTAAAAATTGAAGAAGGTTGTTATTTTTTCAACCATATGCCCCAAAATCTCCCAGATGACGACCTTCAAGCAGACATGTACCTCGGAGCAATTGAATTATTAACAAGCAATGAGTTTGAGCATTATGAGGTTAGCAATTTTTCCCGTCCGAATTACAACTCAAGACACAACCTCAATTACTGGAACAATGAGGAATATTATGGATTTGGGGTTGCTGCCCACGGCTACCAAAATGGAATTCGCTACGGAAACATTGAAACGATTGAAGAATACTTAAATAATCCAATCCAACACAAAGAAGAAAAACTTATTACTCCACAAGAAAGACTAGAAGAAGAAATATTTTTAGGGTTCCGAGAAATGAAAGGAATCATGGTATCAAAAATAAACCGTAAATATGGAATTGATTTTGAACAAAAATACAAAAATATTTTGAACAAATACATAGAATTAAAACTTATTCAAAAAACTCCAAACGGATATTCTCTAACTCCAAACGGAATACTTGTCAGCAATGTGATTTTAGCAGATTTTTTAGAAGATAAGTAAAAAATGTCGCAAGAATATCTCTTACGACATTTTTATTATATAAATTAGTTCTCTTATCTATACAATAATATTTGTAGCCGCTTCAGCAGCTTCTTTTTCTTTACCTTTGAATAATTTAGCAATTGGTTCATATGTATATTTGCCAATACCTTCACCAACTTTAGCTAAATAATGACCAATTTTTTGTTTCCAGGAAGCATTTTTCATTGCATCTTCACCTAGAACCTTAATTGCATTTGGGAAAACTTTTGGTAACGCAACCAAAGCCGCAGCTACTACAACCAAACCGGCAACGGTTTTCAAAAAGCCGTGAGATTTTTTCTTTGCCGGAGCTTTATCTGTTTTTGGAGCATCTGCTGATGCTTCAGTATTTGCATATTTACCAGGACGACTTAATACGTCTGCTCCTTCTGTTCCTCCACAAAAACGTACGCTACTCATAGCGACCGGATTAACCATCATAGACATCAGAGAACCTCCTATACACTTTATTTTACTCTCTCATAATAAAACACCTAACGAGTTAATTTTGACTTCATGATAACACATTTGAAAGAATTCGTTACAAAAATTTACACAAATTTTGGAATATTTTCAAATGTCGTGCCATCTATATAATTGGGAAGAGGAGAAAGTAAAAAATGACACAAAAACAAGATGCAATAATCTATATTGATGACGAAAACAAAACAGAAGCAGAATTTATGTCTAGAAGTTTTGTCAAAAAAGAAGTAAAAGACAGAGCTTATATCAACGCACTTGGTGCAGAACTTGCAAGCAAATATTTGGCTTCTGAAGGTATTGATGCACATGAAACGCACAACCTTCATTCAATTTCTAAAATCTTAGAAAAAATTGATATTGCTGATATTATGTTACCGAATATTCATATAGATGTTAGAGTTGTTTTTGATGAAAACCAAATTTTCATCCCCAAAAGCCACGCAAAATTAGGTATTGAACCTAATATTTATCTTGCGATGAAATTATCTCCTGATTTTAAGTTTGTAGAATTTCTTGGATACTTTGAACCGGCAAGAATAAATAAAAACAACCAAAATTCAGAATATTATTTCATTGAAAAAGATAAACTTTCTTCCCCTGAAAAATTAACACAATATATCAAAGGTTTCGCTGGAAATACAGATAGAGGAATTTCCGAAGATGAAATGTTGCATGCGAGAGAATTATTTGTATCTATGGCGGATCACAGTATTTCTCAAGACGAAGAACGAGAGTTAATTAACTTATTATTACTTAGCGACTCCTTGAGAGATTATATTTTAGAATTTGATAATTTTGAAACTCTATCTTTTAGCGTTGGCAGCTCTTTCGGCAAAGAATTAGAAGCTGATTTACCTGTTGCAACTCAAACATTAGAAGACTCTTCAAACTTTGAAAATGAAACACAAGAACAAGAAGAACAGCAAGAGCAAGAAAATTCTACGGATGAAGAAAATTTAGAAGAGGAAGAAGTTGCTACAGATTTGGATTTTTCTAATTCAGATGAAGATGAAATGATTTTTGACGAATCTTTCTTTGATGATGATACTTCTACAGAGGAAGAAGATTTATTAAATAGCACAACAAATACTGAAGAATCTGAACTAGTTGTTACCCAAGAAACAACTGTCAAACCGGAAGAACCAATTATTCAAGATAATTTACCGGATATGGATATTGATCTTGATATGGATAAAACACTTGATTTAGATAGTATAGATGAAGATATGGATGTAGATGAACCAACTTCGCCTGATGAAAAGCCTAACAATCAGTTGTCCCAAGTTGTTGCAGATACAGCTAAAAAGGCAATCGAAGCTACAACAACTATTGCAGCCGCAGGTGCAGCAGGAGCTACAATTGCGGGAGCAGCAGAAGCAGCAGTCGCAGGCACAGCATCGACTGAAGCGATGAAACTTGCAGGCGTTGCCGGAGATATTGTTGAAGATATTGTATCGAAAAATCTTGAATCTCAGCATACTAATCTTGACAAAATTGATTATGCAAAAACAACAACTAACGCAAATGATATACCAGAACATATTGCAGCATACGACTTATCTTCTGCCAAAATAGAAGCTGATTTAGAAGCTGAAAAATCAGGACAAACAGAAACACCAAAAGATTTATCTGAACTTCAAACTGTTGATACCAATTCAAAAGGATATGAAAATATCGAACAAGAAGCTATTGATTTTGGAAATATCGACGGAACCCCAGTTGAAGAATTTAAACCTGAAACGACTGAAAATCTTGAAGATTTAAGCCACATATCAGCAATAGACTCTCCAACTACACCAGTAGAAGATTTAGATATAAAAATGACAGAAGAAAAGTTGAATGAAGTTAATAACCTTTCAGACTTAAATTTTGATAATTCAACAATCGATATGAATGCAGATGGAACATCTTCTATTGATAATTTAAATTTTGACATCGGACTGGAAAGCGATACTGATGAACACCTTGTTGATTTAGGAATGACAAATGAGCTAGTAATTGATGACAAAAAAGATTCTTTAAACCTTGATGGCTTTGACACGGATTTAACCGAAACAACAGAAGATTTATCAGACTCAATGCTTGAAGATTCATCTATCGATACAGACAAAGAAGAAAATACTAAAGAAACAACAATAGAAGAACCAACTCAGGAGGAAGAAATTACTACTCTTGATGATATAGATACTCTTCCTACACTTGATGAAGAAACTCAACGACAAGATTCAGATACAAATCAAGATGCAAATTCATTATTAGCAGAACTAGAAGATACCGATTTTGACAATGATGTAATGGAAGAAAAAAATACAGAAGAAGCAACAGCATCAAACGAAAATTCAGACGAAGAAAGTGTTGATGACTTCTTAGCAGAACTTGCAGGAGAAGATGGCACAGATACAGACGATTTAACAATTGAAGACCTCCAATCACCTGAAGATTCAGATGCAGATTTTGCCGAATTAGATGATTTAGATTTAACAACTGCGGGAGAAGAAAATCATCCGCAGGAACAGTCTGAAACAGAAGAACTTCAACCTGAATTAAATTCAAACGAAGATATTACACTGGATGATTTAACTGAACCAACAGAAGATGACGGTACAAATGAAAACAAACCAGCACATGAAGAAGAGCTTATCACTGAACCGGAACCTACAGAAAAAGCATTCACGGTAATGGAAAATTCTACAGTTATAAGTGATAAAACATTCAAGGTTGGAGAAATTCCAATTGATATAAATAATCCAGAAGCACAAAACTTTGAAGGACCGGAACAACTAGAAAGTTTATACAACGAAGAAAATGTTCCTGGAGCAGCATTATTACAAACTCCGGGAAGATTAGGTTCTGCAAGAGGAAATAATTCTAAAATAGGTTTAGGTATCGGACTTGGAATTGTTGGATTCTTTTTAGTTTTAGCAGTTGCAGGAATTATTGGCGTTTCCGTTTTCAAAATGTTAAAACCGGCTGACGAAACACCTCAACCAATAACAGACGATGCAACTCCAACAAGCACTGACAATGGAGTTACAGATGCCAATACCCTTAATATTGATGAAAACAATGTAGTAAATATGGACGAAGCGACAAAAACACCTTCTGCACAACAACCGTTAACTCCAGCAACACAAAAACAACAAGCACAAACAAAATCAACTATTCCAGCTACTGTTGTGCCTAAGAATATCCAAACTAAAAAAATTGGAGCTACATCTTTCATTGAAGTTAAAAAATTATCTTGGGAAGTTCCTGATTATGTTTCATACAATGCAAACTTTAGACAATACTTCCAATCTGCAGGTAAAAGTTTGAAACTTGCCCTAACAAGTGATTTATTACTTGCAACTGATTTCACTTATACAGACCAAGTAAGAGTAAGCGTAACATTCAATCAGGATGGCTCATTTAAAGAATCAAGGATGTTATTATCAAGTGGCTCTAAGCAAGTTGATGACATTGTGTTACAAACTGTTAACCAAACACTCGGAGTCTTAAAAGCCCCTCATAGCATAGGAAATGACGAAAGCACTACGGTAATACTTAAAATTTATTTCTAAATATGATATAATATTTTTGAAGTAGAGGAAGCCAGATTGTGGAATTAACACAAGACAATATTGACTTAATAGAAAGATTAATAAAAAGCGATCGTAAATATTCTAATAATGAAGATTTATACGAAGATTTTTTTAATGAAACTGCTAAACGTTCATTATCAATAATGAATGCGATTGAGTCTGAAGCAACTCTGGAAGCATACTTAAAACGTATTGTAACAACATCTATTATCAGCGTATTAAAAGACTCCGGACGCTTGAGAAGAACACGTAGCGGTTATATGTCAACAAAAGAAGTTGCATTAAAACGTAACGATAGTATTGATTACTCTAATGTAAAAATTGACTACTCAAGCATTAATATTCCTCACAATCCGGAAGAAATTGTTATTCAAAAAGAGATTCTTAAATTTGTAGCTGATACAATAAAGAAAATAGATGCACAAGAGCCGGATAAAGACTATTTACATATATATACTTTGCGTTATGATAAAGGCATGACACAGAAAGAAATTTCACAAGAAATTGGAATTTCACAATCTGAAGTATCCAAAAGACTATACAGCCTTATGGGTTTAGTAAAAAATGCAATAGAATAAGTATATTTTCAAAATGAAATGTCCTGTTTGTAAAAAAAATATTCCGGAATCATCTTTAAAATGTCCCTTCTGTAAATCAAGGGTTGGATTGTTATGTTCAAAATGCAATACAGTAAATCCAATTGGGAATATGAATTGTAAGTCCTGTAACTCAGAACTTTTAAAAGTTTGCAAACATTGTAATGGTGTAAATTTTCCAGATGCAACTAAATGCAGAAAATGCGGTCTTCCTTTTGAAAATACACAACAAATAAACAAAAACGAAACTAAATCACCTTTAGAATTTGCACCTAAATATTTAACCCGCAAACAAGCATTCGACATTCTTACAGATGGAATTCTTTCAAAAGATAAAAAGATTTTTTCAATTGCAGGAACTAAAGGGGCAGGGAAAACAACATTACTCAAAAAGGCAATAAAAAATCTTGAAAATGAACACTTTCAATGGTGCATTGGAGAATGTTCTCCGATAACTCAACTTTCCCCTGGGGGGGTAATTCAAGACATGCTATTGAATACTTTTAACCTTCCGAATTTCTGTATAAATAATGAGGAGTTTCAACAAAACGCAACAACATTCTTTGAAAACGAATTTAAATTTCTAAAAAAAGATGAAATTTCAGACTTTATAAACTTCTTATACAATTATAAAGACGGAAATTATGAAGACATAATACATAATAAAAAAAGAACTTTTGAAATCTTATTTCAAATTTTTGGAGCTTTTGCAAATACAGGAAGATTTATTTTTGTAATTGATAATTTTGACTTCATCGACGGTTTTTCAGTTGAATTCTTTACAACATTGATGCAAAAATCAATTGTGCAAAAAAATTTGAAATTCATCGCAATTTATAACAATCCAAAGCCAATTAATAGTTACTTTTTAGTTGAAGAATTAGATGTAAAATCATATATTGATATTAACCTTGCTCCAATGACAACAAAAGAGTTAGCTCAAAATATAAAAATGACATCAGAAGCAGGAACATATATAACTGAACGAGAAAAAGAAGTTATCATAGAAAAAAGCAATGGTAATCCAGCATTTGTAGAACAGGCAGTAAGTTATTCTTTCGATTGCCAAATCTCAGACAAAGCATTTTTGCTCCCAAACAATTTTAATAAATTAATTCTAGATAGATTAGAAACGCTAAAAAAAATTAACCAAGAAGCTCACAAATTGTTATGTTGTGCAGCAATTCTCGGAAATAAATTAAATTTAGTTTTACTAAAAGATATTTTTGGATATAAAAATCAAGAATTTTTAGATATTATGTCTTATCTTGTAAAATCTAAATTTATACGACCATACAACCAAATTTATTATGAATTTAATAACCTTTTATTATGGGAAACAATTTTAAAAAATCTTACGCACAACTCTGCATTTGCAGATATAAACGTAAAAATAGGAAAAGCTCTTAGCATATATACCCTAAATACAAATACAACAATGGCAATGATAGCACACAATCTAAAAGAAAACCGTATGGCATTTGATATTTGGACTAAAATTACAAGACTTGCCTCATACATTGGAGATATTAACCTATATGTAATCTCTCAAAAACAATGCCTTGCACTGCTAAATGAATTTAATGAAAATGAAACATTAAACATTCGCTTTAACATAAGTGAAAGATTAGGAAAATTACTAACAGAATATAATCCGGAAGAAGCAATGGAATACTTACCGGATGCAATCGCAAATGCTAAATCTAATAACAATGAAGCCAAAGAAATAGAATTATTAAGTTATATGGCTCAATGTTGTAAAAAAACAGAAAATTACTTCGGAGATATTGAATGCGTTGATAATGTTTTGAAAAAATTAAAACCAGAACAAACACTGGAAGCGGCAATGGTAAAATCAACAAAATTAAAATCTCTTACATATATCGGAAACTGTGGAGAAGTTATAAACACTATTGATAATGACATTTTACCTACGTTGAATGAAGTTTTATCAAACCCAAAGAAAAAAATTACAATTCCAATTGGATTAGTTTATGAGACTTGGATTAGAACAAATCTAGTACTTGCAAATGCTCTTGCTCTCCAAGGAAATGACCGCAGCTTTGAAATATTAACGAAACTCTTTGATATTATTGAAAAACATCGGATTGATGACCAACTATTAATTTGTAAAGCAAAACTTGTTCTTGCCCTTGCAAATACAATGAAAGGCGATTTTTTAACATCAGAAGGGTTATTAGAGGACATCAGTAGAATTTATAGAAAAGATATTATGGATGCAGAAACAATTTCTCATTGGAATATGGTTTTCATAATTAATAAATTTTTCTTAAAAGATTATGATGAATTAAGAGAAACATTATTTGATGCTGTAACCTTTGCAAATAACATCGGAGATAATTTTGCTAAAAATGTCTTAAAAGTATTACTTGGAAAGATATTTAAAGATAATCAGCAAGCAAAACATGCCTTAGAAATATATAATGAACAAGTAACATATTTTGCAAAAGAAAAAATAGCACTTGGAGCATTATTATCTTGGTACTTGATTGCAGATGCAACGCTCATTGCAGAAGGAGCTAAAAATTCAATTGAGATTGCAGAACAAGCAATTGAAATTGCTCAAAATCCTAGAATTAATAACTCATTCTTCATTGTTTTATTAAAAATTCTTTTAGCAAAAGCAAATATGGAAAAATCTGATTTTGAAACAGCAAAAATCAACCTTGAATCCGCCACAATTCTTGCAAAAAAATATAATATGAATGATTTATTATCAAAAATATATTATTTGTGGGGCAAATACAATCAAGAACTCGGCTCTATTCACTCTGCTAATCAGCTCGAATTACTAAAAGGAGCGATAAAGATGTATGAAAAATCAATAAATTTAATTCAGAAATTCACAAAAAATAAATATCTCTTTGAAGAGGTGAATTCAAAAAAAACAAATTTAGTAAAAATTTGTGAAGATAATGGGTTCAAAATTTAAATTTACGGATTTTATATAAACACATATAAACTTACTAAGCAAAAAAAAGGATTTAAAATATGGAAGTTTCATTTTGTTCAGCAAAACCAATACAATATCAAAAAATAGGTTCAATTAAAAATTCTGTAGGACGAATAATGAATAACTCCTACAAAACAAAATACAATCAAACAAACAGTGATTGTTTAGCTAAAATGAATAGAGAAACAAAAAATACCAACATTTTCCAACGGATTATTAAGACTTTAAAGGCATTATATAGAGCAAATCGCCCATTATAATTATTTTCTTACTCTAAATCCTTGAGAAGTTGATATTGTTCTACCAATTGATTGAATTTTAGCCGAAATACAACCCCTACATTTATCCGGATTTTCGTTTATACATATTTTATTTGGATAAATCTCATATTTTGCACGATATTCAGTTGTTGTAACATTTGGCATAACAACATTTGCTCCACTTTGAAGTGCAATAATTCTTCCATTTGGATTAAGAGTTTCCATCGCCGTAGTTGCAGGGATATTTATATCTTTTAACAAAATCCTTGTCAAAGCCATGACTTTTAGAGCTAAAGTAAAACTTCCGGTTTGTTCATCCTTCAATGGAGTGTGAGGATGAGGAATGAATGGGCCAATGCCAACCATATCCGCATTTATTTCTTTGAAAAATAAAATATCTTCTGCTAAAGATTCAATTGTCTGATTTGGAAGACCTACAAGGCAACCTGTTCCAACTTCATATCCTAAACGACCTAAATCTTTCAAACACCTAACTCTATTATCAAAATCCATATTTGGGTGCATTTGTTTATATAAATTTCTATCGGTAGTTTCAATTCTTATTAAGTATCTATCAGCTCCAGCATCTTTGAATGCTTTATACTCATCATAAGTTTTTTCACCAATACTTAGAGTAAGAGCTACACCAAGATTTTTTATACCCTTTATTATTTCACACATCAAATCTGTATTATAATATTCATCCTCGCCAGATTGAAGAACTATAGTTTTGTAACCCATATTTGCAGCATGTTCAGCATAAGAAATAATATCATCTTTTGAAATTCTGTAACGGTCAATATATTTATCTTCACTTCTCAAACCACAATACTTACATTGACGTTTACAAATATTAGAAAACTCAATTAGCCCCCTCAAATGAACATTGTCTCCGACATAATCTTTTCTTATCTTATCTGCAAGAGAAAATAACCAATCATTTTTTGAGTCATCTTTTAAAATTTCAATTATATCATTTTTAGAAAATTCATCCATCCAAAACTCTCCTATATATCACATTTATAGCATAAACACAGGTTCAAATTAAAATAAAAATTTCTTATAAAATATTCACAAACTATTCAAAAAAAATGAACTTATGGTTTAATAATATCGTTATAGATATGTGTGGAGTCAAAAATAGGAGAATAGGCATGAAAAAGATTATATGTTTACTAGCCCTAGGTATAACGTTTTTAACACCAGCACCATGTTTTGCGGCTCCGCCAGGAGGAGGCATGGGACATGGACCTTCTATGGGAGGAAGACCACCTATGCACGGTGGAGCATCAATGAACCGTCCACCAATGGGCATGAATAGACCTGCGATGGGCAGACCTCCGATGGGACCACCTCCAATGCACATGGCTAGACGTCCTTTACCACCTCCGCCAATGTACCGTCCTATGCCATTTTATAGACCATATTATTATTCATATTACTACCCATCATATTACTCAACTTCTTACACATATTATCCGACAAGATATTACAGCGATATTGTGGAACCCGTTTCAACTTCAACAAGTGCGGTTATCGTTAGAGATGATTATGCAGGAATAAATACGGCAGCAAACGTTATCAATGCCGCTGCAAATGTGGCATCAACAATCAGATATTTAACTTGGTAAACTGAAATAAAAAAGAATTCACTACAAAAATCTCCTCCATATAGAGGAGATTTTTTACATTTAACTAAAGAAAATAAAAACTCGGTCGTAATAAATAATATAGATATGAAAAACGAAAGTTTTTCATACCTCCTCCCCAAGTCTGGTAGCCGTTCTTTTTAGAAACGGCTTTTTTTTATGAAAAATATTAAATAAAAAAAGAGCAGGAATAAAACATCCTGCTCTATAATCTTTTTCATTTTCCAACTTTATTAAGTCTATTGTACTATACTTGCATTTCTTTTTCAAATCCGAATAAAGAACTAATTGATTCATCATCATGAATTCTTGAAATTGCCTGAGCAAGTAATGGTGCAACTGAAATTTGTTTAATATTAGAAGGCATTTTACTCATATCAAGAGGAATTGTATTTGTTACGATACATTCTTTGATTGGAGCAGAAGCCAATCTTTCAACTGCAGGTCCAGAGAATACCGGATGAGTAGCACCAACATAAACATCCTTAGCTCCCTTTGATTTCAACAATTTTGCAGCTTCGCAAATTGTACCGGCAGTATCGATAATATCATCAAACATCAAGCAAACTTTGCCTTCAACATCCCCAATAACGTTTGTAGCAATTGCCTCATTATGTTTATCACGTCTTTTATCAATAATTGCAATTGGAATATCAAGTTTTTTTGCAAAATGTCTAGTTCTATTAGCTCCACCCATATCCGGTGAAACTGCAACCATATTATCTGTAGGAATTCCTAAATCTTTAATGTAATTAACTAAAACATTTGTTGCAAAAATATGATCAACAAGAATATTGAAGAAACCTTGAATTTGACCGGTATGTAAATCCATTGCAAGAACTCTATCAGCACCTGCAGTAGTTAATAAATCAGCAACCAATTTAGCGGTAATTGCTTCACGACCAGAAGTTTTTCTATCTTGTCTTGCATAACCATAGTATGGAATTACTGCAGTAATTGTTTTAGCACTTGCACGTTTGAAGGCATCAATGATAATCAATAATTCCATTAAATTTTCATTTACAGGATCGCAAACAGGTTGAATAATAAAAACATCATCCCCTCTAACGCTTTCTTTAACTTGTACATAAATTTCTCCATCTGAGAAATTTTTAACAACCATAGGACCAACCGTTGTACCTAATTGATCAGCAATTTCTTGTGCCAATTTTGGGTTTGAACGTCCAGCGAACAATTTGATGTCATGTGTTGGGTTAATAGCCCTTTCGAGTTGAGGATAAGTCTTTTCTTCGATTGCAACCATTTCTTATTAAATCCTTTCCATTTCTGCCTGTATAGAATATTATAAATCTGTCTGATATTTCTAACAATATAATTTTAAGTTTTGTAATACTAAAACCCCTCAATATTATTTTTTGCGTAATAAAAAATATTTATTTTAGCAAATTTTATTTTTTCGAGGTATTATAGATAAAGTGCATACACATTTAAAAAATTTAAGGAGAAAAAATTGAAAGTATTACCCCTAATAGGAACAAAAGTAAATGTTATTACCCCTAAAATGACTCAACACAGTCCTGCAAGACTTGCAGATATTAAAACAACTATAGCAAAAAGTAGTAATCTTCCATCACAAGCTAGAGCAAATCTTGAAAGATATGCAGAAGAAATGAAACCAGATGCATATATTGAAATGAGAAATTACCTTTCTAGATTAGAAATGGAAGAACTTGTAAAAAACGACATGTTATAATTAGAAATATTTATTTAATAAAAAAAAGCACTTTTCAAATTTTGAAAAGTGCTTTTTCCGTTAAGGACTTATTTGCTTATTTCTTTGAAGGAATTCTCATTCCGTAGAATGAACGAACTACAAAGATTAAAGCGATAATCAAGAATACAACACCTACATATGGTGCAATATGTCTAAAGTTTTCGTTAATAGCAATTTCCATTGCTAACAAACCAAACAATGTTGTAAACTTGATAATTGGGTTCATTGCAACTGATGAAGTATCTTTGAATGGATCACCAACTGTATCACCAACAACTGTTGCTTCATGAAGAGGTGTTCCTTTTTCTTTCAAATCAACTTCAACAATTTTCTTAGCATTATCCCAACATCCACCAGCATTTGCCATAAATACAGCTTGGAACAAACCGAATACGGCAATTGCAATCAAGTAACTTACAAAGAATGAAACTGCAAGTTGTGTTTTGCAACCAGGAGCTGACAAACAAGCTAATGCTAATGCAAATGTGAACAATGCGATAAAGATATTAACCATACCTTTTTGAGCATATTGAGTACAGATTTTTACAACTTCTTTTGAATTTGCAACATTTGCACTCTTTTCATCGGCATCGCCTAATTTAATATTGTCTTTGATGTATTCAACAGCACGGTATGCACCGGTTGTAACTGCTTGCATAGAAGCACCACTGAACCAGTAAATTACAGCACCACCTGTTAACAAACCTAATAATGTGTAAGGGTTTAACAAGTTCAAAATCTTTTCTGGTTCAATACCCAAAGTATTTTGGATAACCAAAATCAATGAGAAAATCATTGTAGTAGCACCAACAACAGCTGTACCA
>CALAWF010000242.1 GCA_937894665.1 uncultured bacterium
ATGGAGAGCCACGGTAGTTAAAAAATCCCAAGTCAATCTTTTCTAATATTTAAATTATATTGTCCTCAATGAGTATTGCTTTTTGTTTCCCTTTTGTCTGATTTTGAATATTGATAGTCCAAATATTTTAAATCTGTATGTTTGAGGTTCATGGGATGAAATGTCAATGTTGTGCTCTTTAATGAAATCACTAGCTTTTTTATGAGCATATATGCTATCAGCATTAGCTTTTTGACTTCGTTGCTTGACTGTAGAATTGTTTCTTCTTAGATAGTAGTAATAGGTATTTGGTACTATTACCATTTTTCCTAAGAAAAATAGTGCTTGCGGTGTAAAAATGCAATCTTCAAAGATGATGTCTTCTTCAAATTTTAGTCCCACTTCTTTTATTTTTTCTGTTTTATAAATTTTATTCCAAATGTAAGATTTTTCTGGCACATCGCATAATTCAAATTTTGTTTGATTGTCATTTGTAATAATTTCTTTTTCAAAAGTTAAAAATTTCCTCTTTTTAATGCCGGTTACTCTGACAATTCCTGCCGTTGCAATATCTGAATTTGAGTGAATTGCGGAGTTATAGAGCTTTTCATAATAATCTAAATCAATCCAGTCATCCGGATCGACAAACCCAATGTATTCTCCTGTCGCAATTTCCATTCCTTTATTTCTTGCGATGGATTGCCCTGAATTTTCTTGGTCTAGCAATATAATTCGAGTGTCTTTGCTTTTGTATTCTTCCAATATTTTTAGAGAATTATCTGTAGAACCATCGTTAATACATATGATTTCGATGTCTTTTAATGTTTGATTTATCAAACTATCCATACATTTCCGTAAATATTTATCGACATTGTAAACTGGGACAATAATTGATACTTTTGCCATACTAACTCCTTATTTTCTTTGCTGCAGTTGTATTTTTGAATATAAATTACTAGTAATACATGTATATTATACATGCATAGCTTTGAATATCAATATATTTTTACAAGCATAGGTTTGTTATTAGTTCATTAAAAAGAATATAAAATTATTAAAAAGAGAAATTATATGAACTTAAAAGAAAACTTAGGAAAAAATATTCAAAAATACCGCAAATTAAATAAATTAACGCAAGAAAAACTTGCGGAAGCTGTTGATGTTGATATAAATAGTATAAGTTCTATTGAAAGGGGAAAATATTTTCCCACTCCGGATAATCTTGTAAAAATTTCAGAGGCTCTAAATGTTTCTCTTTCGGATTTGTTTACCTTTCAGTCTTTGGGTAGTTGTGAAGATTATGAAAAAGAGATAAAAAATAACATAAATTTAATTCGTAATGATGCCGTGAAACTCGCTGCTGTTAATGCTTTTATCAAAAATATCTTATAAAAATTATCGTAAAATTTTATCAAAATTTCTTCTGTTAATAATTGTAAAATTATTCACTTGAATTAGTTAAATAGTATTATATTTTTTATCCATTTGTGGTATATATAATTTGTACATAAATGAATTATATTTATATATAGTTCAGTAGATTGGAGGAAATAATGACAGTAGGTCAATTCGTTTTTATGTTACACAGTCACCTTCCGTATTATAGAAAAGCAGGAATGTGGCCGTTCGGAGAAGAGAATCTTTATGAATGTATGGCAGAAACCTATGTTCCGCTTCTTAATGCTATTTCAGAGTTGTACGATGAAGGCATAAAAGCTAAGTTAACTGTTGGTATTACTCCGATTTTGGCTGAACAATTAAATGATGAACATTTAAAAAATGGTTTTGTAGAGTATTTAGATTCGAGAATTACAAGTGTTGCTAAGGATTTGGAAAGATACCCTGATCCTGAGGTCCCACATTCTCAACATTTAAAATACTTGGCTAAATATTATTTTGATTGGTTTAATAATATTAAAGATTCTTTTGTAAATAAATATCATATGGATTTGATTTCAGCATTCAAAAGATTCCAAGATTTGGGATGTATTGAAATTACAACTTCCGGTGCTACTCATGGATTTTCTCCATTGTTAGCAACTGATAATAACTTGAATGCTCAATTCAAAATCGGTTCTGATACAACAAAAAGATTGTTTGGTAAAAAAGCTAAAGGCTGTTGGTTACCGGAATGTGCTTATCGTCAAGGTTATGAATATGTGGGTAAAGATGGTCAAAAACATTGGCGTCCTGCAATTGAAGTTACTCTTCAAAATAATGACATTGAATATTTCTTTACAGAATCTCATGTTATTGAAGGCGGAAACTCTATAGGAAGTCGTCGTGTCGTTGGGGTTTACGGTAATATTGAATATATTCCGTTACCGGAAAGAGAACCAACCGGATACGATACATATTCAGCTTATTGGTTACCTGATGCACAAGTTGCCGTAATGGGTAGAAATGACAGAGCCGGTTATCAAGTTTGGTCTGCTGCAGATGGTTACCCTGGAGATGGCTGTTTTAGAGAATTCCATAAAAAAGATGATAAATCTGGTATGAATTATTGGAGAATTACATCTCCAAAGACTGATTTAGGCGATAAAATGCTTTACGATCCGGTATTAGCATTGAATAAAATTAATGAAAATTCCGACCATTACACAACAATGATTTACCACTTGTTGAATGATTATAAAAATTCTCATAATGGTAAAGAAGGTTTGATTATGGTGTCATTTGATACTGAGTTATTTGGACACTGGTGGTTTGAAGGTATTGAATTTATTAAACAAGTTATAAAAAAATTCAATCAATATCTACCACAGGTTGAAAGAATGACAGCAGGAGAATACTTGCACGCTCATCCGCCTACAGAAGCTATTCAAATTCCTGAATCTTCTTGGGGGCAAGGTGGACACTTCTACGTATGGAATAACCACTTAACTGAATGGATGTGGCCAATTATTCACTCTTGCGAAAAACGTATTACATCAATTGCAGATAGATACCCAAATATCCCTGATAATAAGTTGTTACATAGAGCATTGAATCAGTTGGCAAGAGAAAACTTGTTGTTGCAAAGTTCCGATTGGCCATTCTTAATTACAACATGGCAGGCTAAAGATTATGCAACGGATAGATTCAGAGAACATGTTGACAGATTTGAAGAAATCGCCGATATGATTGATTCAGGTAATATTGATGATGCAAAATTACAAAAAATTGAAAGCATAGATAATTGCTTCCCAGTAATTGATTATCGTGTATATCAATCAATTGAAGAAGGTCTAATTCCACAACAGTCAAAGAAATTAGCACCTTTGTATAAAGATTAATAATTAGGATAAATAATATTTTACAATTCATTTTACAAGCCTTGGTTTTTAACTAAGGCTTTTTATTTAAGAAGAAATAAAAAGAAAAATAATATAAATTTTAGAAAAAACTCTTGCAATTTTTTTTTCAGCATATATAATAAAGAAGTAACCAAAATAGAAATGGGAGCGTAGCTCAGTTTGGTTAGAGCGCATGCCTGTCACGCATGAGGTCGCGAGTTCGAGCCTCGTCGTTCCCGCCATTTTAAGAGACTTTCGAAAGTCTCTTTTTTAGTGTCTAATTTCTGTGTGTAATGTGTGGGTAATTAAATTTTCAAAACTTAAACGCAAGGATGTGAAACTTAAAAACAAATATGTGAATCCAAAACTAAAAAGCTCCTATTAGGAGCTTTCAGTATCTTGTGTATATGTACTTAAAATATTTATTGCTTCAAGTTTCCGTTGAGGGACAGGATGTGCATATCGTTGAGTTGTTGTTATTTTTGAATGCCCTAATATATCTTTAACAACAGATAAATCTATATTTTTTTCAACTAATCTTGTTGCAACTGTATGTCTTAAATCATGAAATCTGAAATCTTTTATTCCCGCTCTATCTATAACAGTGTGGAATGACTTTTTCAAATCTATATAGGGTTGATTTGTTTTTGGATTTACAAATACAAATTCCGATGTCCTTTTTATATTTTTAAAAACATTATTGAGTGTTGGTGAAATTGGAATTTTTCTTGCTTTTCCTGATTTTGTTTCTAGAAGTTCAATAAAATTTTGTTCCATATTGATGTTTTCCCATTTTAGATTGAGAATTTCACCTCTTCTCATTCCTGTCTGTAGTGCTGTGATGATAATAGGTTTTAAATATAGATAAGGTTGAACGAACTTTTTCTGCTTTGTATCGCGGTCTAATACTTCATATTCTCTCTCAATTTCTTTGAATAATCGTTTTTCTTCTGCTATTGTTAAGTACCTTGTTTTATTGTTGTCTTCTCTTAGTTTTCCAACTTTTCGCAGAGGGTTATTCCTTAAGATTCCATTATCTATACCGATATTGAACATTTTGCTCATCAGTGTTAAATAGTGGTTAATTGTTGAATTTTTAGAATTTCGTTCAGTTTTTAGAAAATCCTTAAATTGTTCAATTTTGCAAGGTGTTATTTTTTGAACAATCATATTTCCTCCAAAATAATTCGTGATAATGTTCAGCATATAAATGTCGCTCTTGTAGCTTTTTTTATTTGTCTTTGAGTATTTCTCATACATTGTTCTGAGCTTGTAAAGAGGAACATTCTTTTCTTCTCTTGGAATAACTCCATTTTGTTGTTGTACAAGTCTAAACTTAATTGTAGATTCGTATTGCTCTGCTTCTTTTTTATCAGAAGCACCAGGGCAAAGCCCATGCTTTCTTTCTCCGTTGAGCATAAATTGATAGTACCATTTTTCATTCTTCTTATAAATTGTCATAATAGTCTCCTTCCCATGCTTGTTTTTCTTTTACCCATTTTTCAAAATCATCTTTGAATACATAAAGTGTTCCACCGATTTTGAAGAAAAGTTTTTTAGGTAAATCACCTCTTCTTTTCCACGTTTTGACTGTATTTGGATTTGCCTTTAATATTTGGCAAAACTCTTTAAACGTATAAAATTGTGTCATTTTTTCTCCTTTTAAATTTTTTTATTTATATTTTTTTAATTACAAAATTACAGCAGCTCAAAATAACCCTGAAAGATAACACAGGGTTACCTTTCAGGTGTAATTTTGAATAATTACGGCATATTACGTTCTATTCCATCAACTAAATCGTCATAACTCATTGGTTGGATTACAGTGCCAAATTCTGCAAATTCTTCCATCCCAGTTATGTCAAAATCCATTGCATAAGAAGATTTGTTTTCTTCCCCAAGTCTTGTCGAATGAGTTCCTCGAAATCGTTTATGATTTTGACAATAACTCCAAAAAGCATTCTCATCTATACGCTTTTTCTTGTCATTGTTGTAATACTTATTTATTGCTGTTATAATCACATTCTTTTTAAATCGGATACGTTTTTCTTCTCTGTTTCCAATTTTTTCTGTAGCAATTTTGAAATGATTACCATTTTCTAAAATGCCTAATTCAAATAAAGTTGAGATTTCAACAAGCACTCTATCTACAACATTTTTAATTTCTTCATATTTTTGCACTTGTTTTTGAGCAAATTCTACTACTTTGTCTTGTAAAGATGAGACTTGAATATTTGCAATTTCTAACAACAAAATTGCTCCAGTATAAGCATAAGAAATATTACTGATAACTCTATTTTGTGTATCTTTAACATTTTCTTTTAGAAAATCAAAATTTTCCTCATAAAGCCTAATGACATCTTCCTTGGAAAATTTTAGAAATTCGGGTAAGATTAAGGACAATTCTTTCACTTTGTTGGTATTCCCATTCGTTTCGTGATATTTGAATTTATCCGCCTTAAATACCTTTCCAAATATCTCAATAATATTCATTCGATTTACAACTTCTTTCAATTCAGGAAGTGATTCATTCGTTGAATAAGCTAAGGGGCTACATATCATTGTATAAGCAACTTCTTTGCCATAGCCTTGCATTTTCGTACGAGCAATCGCATTATATGCAGATTTTGCTAATGATGTAAAATTGCTGGATGTTAGGGTTTCTCCTTTTACATCATCAATACAAACATTTAGGCCATTGTATTTAGAGCAAAAATACTCATTGCTTTTTGCAGTTGAACCACCAGAGGTTAAAGCCTCTTTTGACAAACCAAAAATTGATAACCCAACAGTAACTAAGGTTGATTTTCCAGTTCCAGTTTCTCCATATAATATTAATGTTGGTGCTCCGTATCTTTTTGTAAATTCTTCAAAATAGATTGCCATAACCATGTGGCCTAATGTTAAAAGCGGGAGAACTATATTCTCACTCCAACAATCTAGGATATTTGTCATTAGTTCATTTGCTATTTGAGTTCCAGTTTTTACACTTTTGGCAAGTTTAGGTAAATAATGATTTGCTGTTGCTAGTTTTAGATACTCTCGTGTTCCAATCTTTATGAATCCATCTTCATCCGCCCAAAGAATTTCTTTAGGAGTTACAAGAGCATTTTCATATAACATGTTGCCTTGAGGAGTAACTCCCGCATTAGTATATATTGTTGCAGTTGAAGAGATTTTTGGTGAAATGAATTCTTCTACAAAAGTTTTAAATTCTGCTTCTGCCATGCAAACAGAAAAACCTGTGTATCTGCTATTCAACATTGATTGAAATTGTTTAACATCTGATTTTGAATTGTTGGAAATTTCGACATTCTTTTCAATTCGACCTTTATCATTTAGCAATGATACTATATAAAATCGTACAGGTTCTTGATTGGTTTTATCATTGTGCTTCAATGTGCATTCTTTTACATCCATTACAACAAAATTTGCTAACAATTTAATTTTTAGAGATTTCTTTGCTTTTGTTATAAGGAATGTGCGGTTCCAAGATTGAAATAAGAACCTATTTTGAGTAGGTAAATTTACCTCTTCAGCCTTATAAGGAATTGTAATTGTTGATATGAACGGACAATTTTTTAATTCAAACTGTTTTTGCTCAAATAAATCAATTATTGACTTTTTACCTTTATCAAGAGGTGTACGCTCTGTTGTTTTTAAGTTGTTATTAGTCATTTTTAACCTCTCTTTCTGCTGAAATACAATCTTTGCATATTTCTGAATATTCTGTCGAAATATACTTACAACTTTGTGGAAAGCCAAAAGAGCGTGCATTCTCAATTTTCTTTTGAGTTTCGGCAAAAGAATATGTCGGATAAGGTTCTGACAATTCATGAATCAACTCATCAGAGTTTTCAATATGAGCCAAAATATTTATCATAGTAAACCATTCAGGTTCACTCAAACAATCCGCATTTTCTTGACAATATTTTAAAAATGAACAGTTGTTGAACATTTTTTCAATGTCAATATTTGTGTATACTTTATGTTTTGTTGAAAATGTTTTAGTTTGAGGTGTAATTTGATTTGTAGGACATCCTTTGTTTATATAATCTAACCACTTTTGAGGTAGTTCTGCGATTATAAATTTTCCATTTTCATCAATTCCATCAATAATTTCATATTTCTTGCCATTTATGATTGACGGTGCAATCATGATATATCCACGATATTTTACATCACAGCATTTACCAATTTTTCCTCTTGGGTTAGTAATCCCTTTTGAAGAGTAAATTAAGTGCCTGCCGTTACCACTTGCTGTTGATTGAGTTAAAGTTTTAGGTAATTTTGTACCTAATTCTTCTTCTAAGTTCTGCAAATCTTCCATTGCGGTAGAATTTTCATCATGATAATCGATGTCAATAACAACAATTTTTGATTTTTCACATGCTACAGCAGCATTGTAACCCATTTGTAGCATTTTTCTTACATCTTGCCCACATAAAGCATCTTTGAAACCGTTTTGAGTTGCAGGAATTTTGGTATTCCCCTTACAAGGGAATACTGCAAAATCCTGCCAATTTTTTAATATATTTTCTTGCATAATTAGGACCTTTCTTGTTATTTTTCCAAGCCTCGCAGAGGGTGGTGTAGTCCACTCTCAACGAGGTAAATATTTTATTTTTTTAGCGAAAATTGACCAAATATACTTGATAAACTCGAAAATTTTTATTATAATAATTTTGAAGAATTTTTTACGAGTCTTGGTCAATTTGCTAGGGCTCTTTTTATTTTGGGTAGAACATACTACTTCTCTCCTTTCTATAACTTGCTTTTAAGGTATTATATATACCTAAATTTTACTTGTACAACAGTTTCCACTCAGTTTGTTATCAATGTCTTTCCCACAACAAAGCAAACAGGTTGAACCCATTGGCATTTCTTTTGCTTTTGCCCAAATTTTGTCAATTTCTTCTGGGCAAGAACCATGATTGAACTCGCCAAAGTATAAGACGTAGGTTTCAAAGGCGGTAATGCCTAGTCCTAATGTCATAAATACGTTTGCAATACAAGTTAAAACAGTATTGTCAGTTGTGTTTGTTGCATTTTTAAGACATTGACATGACTTTGATAAATAGTAAGCACTCCAATCAAGTACAGTAGGATTATCGTTTCTAAATCCTATCATTGTACATGAGCTGTCAATGGCTTCTTTAGAACTGTCCATTGAAAATTTTTCTGCTAATCGCACAGGACAATCTAAAAGGCTTTGAGGAGTGCTTCTGTCTTTTTCTAAAATTCTCATAATAATTTTCCTTTCGAGGTAATTATTTTCACTAGTCTTACAACGATGAGTTATCGAAATCTTAGCTCATCTTGTTTTTACCTTAAAGCAAAACT
>CALAWF010000243.1 GCA_937894665.1 uncultured bacterium
ATAAATTCAGGATGACATTTGCGATTAGTTGTTTCCCTCGCCCCTTGTGGGAGAGGGTTAGGGAGAGGGGTGAGCTAAATTTGTTTAGTCAGAGATAGATTCTTCGGGTAAATTGGTAATATTTTACTTTTCCTTTCTTCTGCCTATCCCTCAGGATGACATAAAAACGTAAAGACCTTAGTGCCTCAGTGCCATAATGCCTTATAGCCTTTTGTTATCAACTTATTGACCTATAGACTTTTAACGAACTTATTCCCCTATTTCCTTCTTCCTTTTCCCTTTCCCTCAAAAAAATTCCTCATCCGCAAATCCTTACGCCCCAAGGATGTCAAGAGTCAAACTCCCCCAAGTGGCTAGTCGTATTTTTACGTAGGTAAAAATACGGATGTTTACAAATTCTTGCATCATATGGTATATTAGAAACATCGGTTAAGGCTCACACCCGAGAGAAATAAAAACTCTTAAAAGTTTATAAACTTTTCGATGGTAAAGCTGTTTGCCGAGTTTGGTAGATTTTTCTGCATGGGAAAAGTTGTTGAAGTAGCAAATTTTATTTTGTTTCTTGTTATAATAGATACATAATAAGGTTAAAATAATAATGTCAATAATATCAACATACTTTCCCCGAATGAATTCCAGATGTTTTCGTACTGTAAATTCAATACGTACAAGTTTGGGTATGCACCCTTTTACAGATGCAAAACTCCTTGCAAAAGAAGAAAATATTGCGGTTTCGGAATTTTCAAAGGATATTGGTGTAAGTATTCCGCCAGATGCCAAGACTTATAATTATGTCAAAGTTGGGAAAAAATCGGATTGTGATTTTTCTAGAGAAATAGTTTCTTTTTTTGATTCTCAAAAACGCTTAATAGCAAGAATTTTCCAAGAAAATGGACTAAATGTAAAACAACGCTTGTATAGTTATAAGAAGAAAACCAGAATTATCCAAACGCATGAATATAGTACAGATAGATTGCCTGAAAAATTTAAGGTCGATAAATCTTTATGTAACAAAATTGGAGATTGGTTGAAGGTATCTGTTGAAACACAGCTCAAATATAAAGTCATAAATTGTATTAAAGATGGTAAAAAAGCATTACAATTATTGACCAAAAGGATTGATTATGACCCTAAAAATATGGATTTTGAACACATTACGTTTACAAAATATCCTTTAAATTTAGGTTTTGGTAAAAAATCTGATAAACAGGTTTTGAGTGTAAAACTTAATAAGGGAAACAAAGATGTAGATATTTTAGATTTTAATAAAACAGATAATGTCAAAGTTGATAAAAATGATGAATTTTTAAAATATCGTATTCTTGACCCAAGAACTAATGGCGGTTTAAAATATTTGACTTTTAAATTTTTAAAAGATAAAAATTTAGATAAATTATTTATTAGAGTGTATCCTTTTGACGAAAGTGTCGGGAAAAATTCTTTAGGGTATTTTTCGGCTTGCAAAGCCCAAATTAGTTATAGTCCAGCATTAGAAAATTATTATTCAGAAAATGTTGTGGCTGTTGTTGCACACGAAACAGAGCATGCCCTTCAACATTCTTTGATTGGACGAGCTGGTAAAGGGCAAAATATGTATGAAAGAGATGCTTTGCGTGAATATGGTCCAATTGAATATGGCGACAAAGATTTTAGAAAGGCTATAGAGTATTCTGTTGCAAGAGATTCATATCCTACTATTTCTTCGACAGAAGATTTGTCAAAAAATCGTGAGTATAATGAAAATTTGCTTGAGGTAGATGCTTTTAAGGTTGAAGAACCTGCTCAAGAAGCCTATATGAAAAATATAGATAATTATAGATTTTTTGACCAATTTGTAATTTAGGGGGCTAAATTTCAAAAATCTTGATTGTAGTATATGTTTGTCATACAATCAACTTGAGAAATATCATTTAAGGAGAAATTATGAACGAGCTGTTAAAAAAATCCGCTGTTGAACAGAGTAAAGCTCTGAAAAATAAAGAAATTTCTGCCGTAGAACTTACAACTGCCGCATTTGAAAGAATTGACGGTGTTGAAGGTAAAATTGGTGCATTTAACTCTTTGACAAAAGATACTGCACTGGCTACAGCAAAAAAAGTTGATGAAAAAATCGCTAAAGGTGAAGAGTTACCACTTTTAGCAGGTGTGCCTTTGGCATTGAAAGATAATATGAACCTTGTTGGTTCTCGTACAACTGCGTCATCTAAAATTTTGGAAAACTTTGTATCTCCATTCAACGCAACTGTTACAGAAAAATTGTTAAATAACTTGGTTCCAATTGTTGGTAAAGCTAACTTGGACGAATTTGCAATGGGTTCTTCAAACGAAAACTCTGCATTTAATAAAGTTCACAACCCTTGGGATTTGAACAAAGTTCCGGGAGGTTCATCAGGTGGTTCTGCTGCCAGTGTTGCATCTTGCGAAGCTACATTAGCACTTGGTTCTGATACAGGTGGTTCAATCCGTCTTCCTGCAAGTTTTTGCGGTATCGTTGGTATGAAACCTACTTATGGTAGAGTTTCACGTTATGGTTTGATTGCGTTTGCATCATCTCTTGACCAAATCGGTCCGTTTGCAAGAACTGTTGAAGATGCAGCTAACTTGTTAGAAGTAATCTCAGGTCATGACCCTAAAGATTCTACATCTTTAGATATGCCTGTTGAACATTATTCTCAAAGTTTGAATAATGACCTAAAAGGTAAAAAAGTTGGTGTAATCAAAGAACTTATGGGCGAAGGAATTTCACCAGATGTTCAAAAAGCTATCGAAAATGCGATTGAAACATACAAAAAATTAGGTTGTGAAATTGTCGAAGTTTCATTGAAAAAATTAAAATATTCAATCGGAATTTACTACATTTTGGCAACTGCTGAATGTTCATCAAACCTTGCAAGATTTGACGGCGTTAGATATGGTTACAGACACCCTGATGCTAAAAATCTTCTTGAGCTTTATACAAAATCAAGAGCAGAAGGTTTTGGTCCGGAAGTTAAACGTCGTATAATGCTTGGAACTTATGCATTATCATCAGGTTATTACGATGCTTATTACAAAAAAGCTCAACAGATGAGAGCTTTGGTTACAGAAGAATTTAGAGAAGCATTCAAAAATGTTGATATTTTGATTTCTCCAACTTGTCCGAACACAGCGTTTGAACTTGGTGCAAAATCTTCTGACCCACTTGCAATGTATTTGACAGATATTGCAACAATCAGTTGTAACCTTGCAGGTCTTCCAGGTATCAGTGTTCCTGCCGGATTTGATTCTACAGGCATGCCGATTGGTTTGCAAATCCTTGCACCTCAGTTTGAAGAAGCAAGATTATTCAACTTTGCACATCGTTTTGAACAAGAAAATGATTTCTATACAAAATTGGCGAATGTTTAATTGTTCAAAAAATAAGATAGATAAAAAGGCAGGATATAAATCCTGCTTTTTTGTTGGCTGGAAACGGAAATTGGTTCGCTATTAACAAGTTCGTCATCCTTGTATC
>CALAWF010000244.1 GCA_937894665.1 uncultured bacterium
GCTTTGATTAAAGAGTTTTCTTGAAACGTTTTCCCTGTTTCAATTGGGTCAAAACCGCTTGGAGGTAATATAAATTCTATTCCTGAATCTTTTGCGATTTCGTTTAGCTCTTTTAACTTGTGCATATTGCCTGTAGCAAAAACTATCTTCAATTTTTTATTTTCCATAACGACGCTGCCTATTCCCAAATTCTTTTACACATTCAATTAATAAATCCCTTCCAAATTCCGGCCAAAATTCTTTTTTGATAATAATTTCAGAATATGCAATCTGCCATAATAAATAATTCGAAATTCTTTGCTCTCCTCCGGTTCTTATCAAAATATCAGGATCCGGAACTCCTGCAGTATATAAATTATCAGAAATTAGTTGTTCATTTATACTTTCAACTGGAATATTTTGTTTTACAATATTTTTCACCGCATGAACCAATTCATCACGAGAGCCATAATTCAGAGCAATTTGAAGAACAACACCTGTGTTATTTTTAGTTTTTTCAACGGCATTTGCTAATATTTTTTGCAAATTTGGATTGAGTCTGGTTAAATCGCCAATAAAATGAATTTGAATATTTTCTTTGTGCATTTCATCAAGTTCGTTTGTTAAAGTAACGGCGACTAGATTCATTAAAAAATCAACTTCTTCCTGTTTTCTATTCCAATTCTCTGTAGAAAAAGCATAAACCGTTAAATATTTAATTCCAAACTCATCACAAGCCCTTAATGTATTACGTAGAGCATCGACACCCTTTTTATGTCCAATAGCTGTGGGCAAATTCTTTTCTTTAGCCCAACGTCTATTTCCGTCCATAATTATAGCAATATGTTTTAAATTTGTATCTTTAACAATTTGAGTTATTTCTGTTTGCATTTATTTATCCTTATCAATTAAATATTAAACAATTGCACCATGAGAAGCATCTTGTACGTTTTTGGCGTATTTTGCCAAATATCCTGAACTACACTTCAATTCAAACGGTTTTAATTTTGCTTTACGGCGTTCTAATTCTTTTTCAGAAACAAGAAGTTCCATTGTTCTGTTATTTATGTCAATTTTAATTTTATCTCCGTCTTCAACAAGTGCAATTGTTCCGCCTTCTGCAGCTTCTGGACAAACATGCCCAATACAAATTCCTCTTGTTGCTCCGGAAAATCTTCCATCTGTAATTAAAGCACAAGTAGTACCAAGCCCCTTACCAACAAGAAGAGAGGTTGGAGCTAACATTTCTCTCATCCCTGGACCACCCTTAGGTCCTTCATAACGAATAATAATAATATCTCCGGCTTTAATTTTATCATCTTCAAGTGCTTTCATTGCCAATTCTTCTGAATCAAATGTCTTTGCAATACCTTCAAATTCATAGCAAGATGGGTCGATACCGGAAATTTTTGTTACACAACCATTCGGAGCCAAATTACCATGAAGAATACCTAATCCGGGTTTTGTCGTAAACGGTTCTGAATATGGATGGATTAAATCGGTATTAACATAAGCATTTTTTGTAATTTCTGAAATTTTAAATCCACTTACTGTTTTTTTATCTGTAATTCCAACATTCGCATCTAGTAAAGTTCTTAATAAAGCTGGAACTCCACCAGCATTATGGAAATCAGACATTGTAAAACTTGTTGCAGGGTCTAATTTTAGAATTTGATGTATTTTATAACTTAATTCTTCAAAATCATTCAGCGTAACGTCTATTTCGCCTGCATTAGCAAGGGCTAAAATGTGTAAGAAAGAGTTTGTAGAACCTCCCATAGCCAAATCACAAATAATCGCATTTCTGAGAGTATCCTTATCAACAATATCACGAGGTTTAATATCTTTTTTTACAAGTTCGACAATCTGCATTCCACTATCAAAAGCAATTCTACGTTTTTTAGAAGATACAGCAGCAGCCGTACCACAGAAAGGTAAGCTCATCCCCATCACTTCTGCTAAACAAGCCATTGTATTAGCAGTGTACATTCCTTGACAAGAACCGGCAGAAGGACAAGATTCCTCCTCTAATTCTAAAAGTCTATCTTTATCGATAACCCCACTTCTAAATTTTCCAACGGCTTCAAAAGAACCTTTAATCATTGTTAACTTTTCACAACGACTTTCTCCATCAAGCATTGGTCCAGCCGTAACAATTATTGTTGGAATATTTAAACGAAGAGCAGCAATTAACATTCCCGGAGTAATTTTATCGCAATTTGAAAGAAGGACTAAACCATCGAGTTGGTGAGCTTCTGCCATTGTTTCAACACAATCTGCAATTAAATCTCTGGATGGTAAAGAATATCGCATTCCGGAATGCCCCATTGAAATGCCATCACATACCGCAGGAACTCCAAAAATAAAAGATTGTCCGCCTCCGGAGTGAATTCCTTTTTCAATTTGACGTTCCAAATCTCTCATTCCTATATGACCAGGAACTAAATCAGTAAAAGAACTGGCAATTCCAATAAATGGAACATTCATATTTTGTTTACTAACACCGGTAGCCATTAGAAGTCCTCTATGTGGAGTTCTGGCTATTCCTTCTTTTATACAATCGCTACGCATAATATTTTCCCTCTGAAAAGTTAATAATTAACTTTTACAATATTGTAATCTTCATCCCATTCAATCTCTCCACGAGGGGCTAAAGAATGATAATCATAAGAATTTGCTATATATTGCTTGTTAAATAAACCTTTATTACCTAATATTTTAACTATATCAGGTAATAATTTTGTACTTCCTGCAATAGTTCCTTCTTTTGAAGTTGCTTCGTGTCCGTCAAAATAAATTTTAGAACCGGCAAAATCAAATTCTTTGATACTGCTATGAGTACAAGATAGACAATCAGATACTAAAATAACTTTATTCATTGGCTTAACTTTGAAAAGTAATCTTAAGGCATCGTCAGAAACATGCACTCCATCTGCAATTACTTCGGTATAAATATCATCATTTATCAATGCACTAAGAGCAGTTGACTCCCCTCGATGAACAACACCTTTCATACCATTAAAAGTATGAGTTGTCGCATTACAACCGCTTAAATTACCACCAACACAATGCCCTGCTTGAACTTTTACACCCTTATCTTTCAAATAGTCAAAAGATTCCGGTTCTGCAAGTTCGGGTGCTAGTGTAATAATTTTAATGAAATCATTTTCTACTTTTTTTAAATTTTCAACTGTCGGCTTTAAAAATAAATTTGCATCATGAATACATTTTTTTTCTGGATTTAGAAATACTCCTTCTAAGTGTACACCGCAAATCTTTGCCATCTCTGAGGTTTGACGTTGAGCGGCTTGTTGAATAACTTTGACCTGCCTATTGATATTTTCAACAGTATCAGTAACTAAAGTAGGGAAAATATATCCAACACCTTCTTTTATAATTTGAGCTGAAACATCAAGCATTTCATCAACAGTTGCCAAGTTGAAATCTATTCCGTAACAGCCGTGAAAATGTTGCTCTACAAGTAAATTCGTTTTCATTAGATTACACTTCCTGCAAATACTTTTCTTGCTTGTTCTCTATCGTCAAAGTGAATAGTTTTATCTTTCAATATTTGATAATCTTCATGTCCCTTACCGGCAATAAGAACTACATCGTTATTATCTGCAATCGTTTTTAACAATGCAATTGCTTCCCCTCTATCAGGTTCAACAGTAACTTTATCAGGATCAACAGATTGCAAACCTGCAATAATATCTGTAATAATTTGTTGAGGATCTTCTGAACGAGGATTATCACTTGTAATGATGATTTTATCTGCCAGTTTCTGAGCTATTGCACCCATTTTAGGGCGTTTTGTAGCATCTCTATCTCCGCCACAACCAAATAAACAAATTAATTTACCACAAGATGGAGTAATTTCTCTTGCGGATTTTAATACATTTTCTAAACCATCCGGAGTGTGAGCGTAATCAACAATAACTAACGGTTTTTTATTTACTACTTCAAATCTGCCAGCAACACCATGAACATTTTGCAAAGATTTTAATGCTATCTTCAAATCAATTCCCATTGCTGTTGAAGCAGTTAATGCTGCTAATACATTATATACACTAAACATTCCGTTCATATGAAGGTTTACCGAAAATTCCCCATCTTTTGTTACAAGGGTAAATTCAGCACCATTCAAAGAGAAATGAATATCTTTGGCAACAAAATCAGCATTATTTTTAACACCGTAAGTAAATTTTCTTACACCTTCAGGAACAACAGATAAAAATCTTTCGCCGTATTCATCATCTAAATTTACAACCGCAAAATCTCCTTCTGTCAATCTTTCAAATAACAAAGCCTTAGCCTTAAAGTAATTTTCCATTGTTATATGATAATCTAAGTGGTCTTGAGTTAGATTAGTCAAAACGGCACCGTTAAATCGGCAACCTCCAACTCTATTTTGATCTAAGGCGTGCGAACTAACTTCCATAACAACATTATCAATTTTTTCAACATCTTTAATCATTCTTAATGTAGCTTGTAATTCTGGAGCTTGTGGTGTTGTATGCTTCGCATCTCTGTATTCGCCATTAGATGATAACTTATAACCTAAAGTTCCAATTAATGCACATTTTTGGTTATTTTCTTCAAATATTTTTTGAATAAGGTGGGTAACAGTGGTTTTACCATTTGTACCAGTAACACCAATCAAATTGATACCTTTTGAAGGACTTGAATAAAATCTATCTGCAATATCAGCAATTTTATGTCTGGTTGAATCAACTTGAACTTGAGGAACACTAACACCTTCAACTTTATGCTCAACAAGTAATGCCGCTGCACCATTATCAATAGCCATTTGAGCATATTCATGACCGTCTGTATGTTCACCAACTAAACAAACAAATATATCACCTTTCTTCGTTGTTTTAGAATTGTATGAAATTCCTGAAATTTCAACATTTTTAAAATTGATTAAATCGCTATACTTTAAGTATTCAATTAATTCATCTAATTTCATTTTATATCTCCTATATTATTCTTAATTAACTTTGTTCGGTTGACCTTTATCAGGTTTTAAATCTAAAATTCTTGCTGTTTGTTCTGCTACTTCGTGGAATACCGGACCGGCAACAGTGTTACCCCAAACCGGACCATTTTTTGCACTATCAACAACAACATATATCAATACTTTTGGATCACTTGCTGGTAAATAACCGATTGTAGAGGTGTACATCGCTCCGGAATAACCAGAACCATTTTCTAATGGTTTTCTTGATGTTCCTGTTTTTGCTGCAACATTATATTTATCCATCTTAATGCAAGATTTACCATTATTTACACTTTCTGCTAACAGTTTTGTAATTGTATGAGCTGTTTCTGGAGTAATCGTCGGTATTCGTTTAATCTTTTCAGCTTCCTCCTCTGGAGAATACTTTATAACATGTGGAGTAACCCTTACACCGTCATTCGCTAATGCTGAAACAGCAGATACCATTTGCATAATAGAAACAGAAGTTCCATATCCGTATGACATTGTCATATGCAAACCTCTATCCCAAAATCTAGGGGAAGCTAACAAGCCGGAAGATTCACCTGGAAGGTCAATTCCTGATTTTTCACCAAAACCAAATTTTTTAAGCATTGTGTAAAATTCATTGTGTGTCATCAAAAATCCGACATTTACAGAACCAATGTTACTGGAGTGTTCAAACAAATAAACTAAATTGATTTTACCAGGAGCACCTTTTTGTTTGTAGTCATAATTTTCAATCGTATAACCACCGAATTTCATACGTCCAGAATCTTCAATTATTGAATGTTCATTAATTTTACCAAGCTCCATTGCACTTGTAACTGTAATAGTCTTAAATGTTGAACCAGGAGGATAAACATCCGTTAATGTCCAGTTTTTAATTTGTGTATTTGATGCCTTTTGAAATTTATTCGGGTCATATGTAGGATAAACAGCATATGCCAAAATTTCACCATTCTTAGGGTTCATAACAATAACGGCACCACGAAGAGCATCTTTTTCATGTATAATTTTTTGCAATTCTTTTTCGCAAACGTGTTGAATTGCAGCGTCAATCGTTAAATATACATCTTGACCTTTGGGATTCATTGTAGGAACAACCGGATCAGTAGAGAAATTATAAATAATTTTTCCATCTCTTGTTCTTTGGTATCTGGTAGCCCTTACAACGTGTTCTAACTTGTCTTTTGCCGTAAGTTCAACTCCATTTGAAACATCTGCATCAAAATTGTAAAACCCAAGGACATGAGAAGCAAAAACACCTTGTGGATACTCTCTGGTATTTTTCTTATCAAGTGAGATTGAACGGAAGCTATTATCACTAATAACTTTCATAATCTTTTTCGCAGTATCTCTATCTACATCTTTTTTAATTGCAATAACAGGAATTTTCTTATTTGTAAGTTTGGCTCTTAATTCACTTTCTGAAATTTTTAAAATTGGGGCAAATAATTTTGCAATCTTTTCAGGTGTTTCTTTTTCACTGTAATCAACAGGGCGGGCATAAATATTATAATAAATTCTATCAGTTGCTAGTTTTATACCATGTCTATCATAAATATCACCACGAACCGCAAAATCATGACTTGAACGTTGCATTTTTCCACGTTCCCTATACTTTTGGAAATCAAAAATTTGAACAATGAACAAATGAATAACTAAAAGTAGGATTACAACGGCATAAAAAATTCCCATTGCATCTGTTACGACGTTACAATGCTTCCTTCTGGAAGTCGTACGCATATTATCAAGCTCTTTTCTCATAAATATTAACTATCCCTTACTTTTATCATATTAGCATAATAGGGAAAGAAATTTCATAATTATTAAATAAATTTACGAAATTATATTTTTTCTTTAAATATTGTATATTTGTATTATGAAGAGATTTAATTTAACACTAGGTTTAGCATTATTGCTAAGTTCAACAACAGTATCACAAGCAGTATTTTCGGCAGAAATTGTTTACCCAAAATCAAATAATGTGGTAATAAATTCTCCTGAAACATTTTTCATCGGGAATGAATCCCCTGAAAAAAATCTTAAAATAAATGGAGAACCTGTTTCTATCCATACCTCTGGCGGTTTTTGGCATATGGTAAAACTTAATTATGGAGAAAATTTGTTTGTAATTGATAATGGCCGCGAAATTAAGACATATAATATCACAAGAAACAAGCCTACTACTCAGAGAGCAGTAGAACAGACTTATAAAAATTATGAAAAACCGATTATTGTGGAAACAAATTCGGATAATGTTCCAATTCGTTCAATGCCGAATGATTTTGGATTGAACAGATTGCAACATTTACAAAAAGATATTCTTTTGCAAGTTATTGGAGAGTTTGGAAATTATTATAAGGTTCAACTTTCAAGAGATGATTTTGCTTGGATTTCAAAAGATTACTCAAAAAAAATATCAGAAGACAAATTGCCTGAGCAAAGAATAATTTCTTTTGATTATGCCGAAAATGAACAAAAACGGACCTACGTAATCAAACTTTCAGACAAAGTCCCTTATACCTTATCTGAAAGTGATGGACTTAATTTAGTAGTGTATAATGTTAAAGATTATCCCTATAATAAATATGAATGCCACATAAATAATTATGGTAAACTTTTCGGATATTCCAGTTATTATACCGACGATAATAGACTTATCATTGAAGTTAAAAACCCTCCTATAATAGACAAAACAAAGCCTTTACAAGGGTTAAAAGTAGCAATTGATGCAGGTCATGGAGGAAGCGAATTAGGAGCTATAGGCTGCCTTAATGATAAAGAAAAAGATGTAAATTTAGATATTTCAGCACTTTTAAAATCAAAATTAGAAGCTAATGGTGCAAAAGTTATAATGACAAGAGAAAGCGATTCGGATGTTGGCTTAAATGAAAGAGTTAAAATAGCAAATGCAAATGATGCTCAAATTTTTGTTAGTATCCACAATAACGCACTCCCAGATTCTGCAGCACATTTGAAAAGTACTGGTTCTGAAACATATTATTTCTATCCGCAATCAAGAGAATTAGCAAAATCTGTTGTTGATTCATTATCGAAAGAGACAGGATTTAAAAATAATGGTGCAAAAGCTCAAAGTTTTGCCGTTGTTAGAAACACAAATTGTCCTGCAATATTGGTTGAGGTTGGTTATATAATAAATCCTGAAGACAATGCAAAACTTGTTGATAAGGATTTTCAAAATAAAATTGCAGATGCAATATTACATGGATTGGAGAACTATTTAAAATGACATATAAGAATCAAAAAGTAGGAGCATTTATTGTTCCAACAGGTATAGGAGCATCCATTGGTGGCTATGCGGGAGATGCAAGCTGTTATGCTAGAGAATTTGCAAAACATACTCAGTTAATTGTCAATCCTAATGTTGTTAATGCCGCCTGCTTTTCTGGAATAACAGATAATATGCTTTATACGGAAGGTTATACGCTGGATAGTTTTTTTAAGGATGAAATCAACTTAATCCCTTCTATGAATAATAAAATTGGGATTATATATGATAAAGCAATTCCGCAAGATGCGTTGAATGTTCATATAAACACACAAAATGCAGTTAAAACAATATATGGCACAAACATAACAGCATATGAAATTACTGATGAAGAAGTCGGAGTAGAATTTTTTATCGCAGAAGGTGGAGTTTCAACAGGAGATGTCAAAAATATCGAAACCGTTGGAAGAGCGTGCCAAAAACTATTAGATAAGGGTTGTGAAGCAATCGCACTTGTTTGTCTATTTGATGATTCTGACGAAGATAACGAAAATTATGCAGACGGAGTTGGAGTTGACCCGGTAGGAGGGGTTGAAGCAATATTGTCGCATTATGTATCAAAACACTTTAAAGTACCTTGTGCCCATGCACCTGCATTTATTGATTATTCAATTAAACCGGATTTGGTTAATCCTAAAGCCTCTGCAGAATATATTACACCGACATTTTTACCATGTATTTTGTTAGGACTTGCAAATGCTCCAAAAATATCTATGGATAAAACTGTTGGACTAAACATCACAGATTTAGACTTTCTAGTTATGCCATACAATGCACTTGGCTCTATACCGATATTTGAAGCATTAAAACATAATATTCCGGTATATGCAATAAAAGAAAATCAAACGGAATTAGATATTACAAAAAATAATATTCTTAAACAGTCAAATATTATTGAAATTGGAACCTATAAAGAGGCTCTTTGCAAAATCTTAGAAAGTTAGGAGTTTAGGAGCATTTTTAAGATTATAGAACATTTTAGAAGCAACTCTAAATTTGTTCGGTTCAGAACTTACATAAAATTCTTCATAATGTTCAGCTTTTCCGTCATTTAGAAGATTATTAGCTTCTAAATCAGATTTGATATAATTTGCAAAATCTATAGCAGGATCAACAAACAAATCTCTTGGTTGAAATTTAGATAAAATATCTAACAAGAATGGATAATGAGTGCAACCAAGAACAATTTTTTGAGGATTAAATTTCATCATTTCATCCAAATCAGCTTTAATATCTGCAATGCTATTAATATCTTTTAAAGTGTTATTTTCTACAATGCTTACCCATTTTGAGCAATGATGTCCAAATACTTGCATATTCGTATTATATTTAGCAATCTCACGTGGATATACATTTGATGAAATAGTTGCCTTTGTTGCAAAAACACCCAGACGCTCTATTGGATACTGAGCCAAAATCTTAGCTACAGATTGAACAATCGGATACAACTTAACATTATATTTTCCATTTATATCATCAAATATAACTGAAGATGTTGTATTACAAGCCATAACTACAGCCTTACAACCTTTAGATTCAAAAAATTTGATTATATCATCTGAATATTCTAATAGCTGTTCTTTTGTTTTTTCACCGTAAGGCACATGCAATGTATCACCAAAGTAAATAAAATTTTCATTTGGTAAAATCTTTTTAACCTTATTTAGTACGGTCAAACCTCCAACACCAGAATCAAAAAAAGCGATTGGGGCATTTTTATCTTTGCTATTTAAAATACTCATATATTCCCTCAGCTATTGCTTTTGCAGTAGCCTGCTTTCTTGATTCAGAAACAAGTTGAGCTCTTTCAACAGGGCTTGAAATAAATCCAATTTCCACAAGAACAGCAGGAGCTGTAGTATGATTAATAACATAAAATCTTGATTTGAACAAGCCACGGTCTTTTGAATTTATATTATTCAACATTGCTGCGTGAATATTTTTCGCAAGTTTTAAACTGTTGTCTTTATAATAATGTGTTTCCAAACCGGTTGGTGAATCACTATTTGATGAATTTACGTGAATACTTACAAATATATCAGGTTTAAATTCTTCACTAATTGTAACCCTATCTTGTAATGAAACATACTTATCATTGGTTCTTGTCATTTTTACAACATAACCTTTTTTCTCTAATAGAGATACAACACGTTTTGATACATCTAAAGTTATATCTTTTTCGTAAATACCATTTCTCATTGCACCACAATCAGAACCACCATGACCAGGGTCAATTACAATATATTTTTTACCCGAAACTTTAGTTGTATTTTGTGTTTGCTTAGGAACAACAACAGGTTCAACCGGCATGATTTTTTCTGTTGGTCGTTGTGCTAACTGCATACTAGAGCCTTTGACTTTAATTCTAATAGTCTTGCCATCTGCTCCGGCATGAATATCAAAAACATCATCTTTACCTGTCGGAATTGTTAATTTTGCTCCTCCGATTTTCATTGCGGTCATTTTTATCCCATCAAAGATAAATGCGGATTTTAAATTAACATCTTGAAATCTATCAACATTGTAAAAATTCAAATCTAAAGCCGATGATTTTCTCTCTACCCCCAATAAAACGGGTTTTGAGAATACCAATTTAACAGTATGAGAAGAAATATCTGTAATATCATCATATACAGAAGTCAAATTAGCCTTAACAGAAGATAATCCTTGTGTTGTAGTTAGTGCTTTTGAATCAACAAAAACTAATCGTTGAGAATCCGGATATATTACCGGAACATAGCGTTCAGGGTTTGAGCATGTAATAACAACCCTTGCCGTATTCCGATTAAACTGTCCAATTTTAATTGTATCTGCTTGATTAAAACGCATTTCTTTATTTCGAATTGCAGAATTTACAACAGTATTTGGTATATCGTAAGCAACACGAGAAGGACTAGATAAATACATTGGTTTAGATAATGACAATGAGCCAATACCGGTTAGAATAGCATCAGGACCTTTAATTGTTACATTATCAACATAATATTTTGTGTGTAAGGTTAAATCTTTTGATGTCAATATATAATTTTTATCTGATGTTGTTTGTCCTAAATTAAAAGCAGAATTTATTTGTCCTAACAGATTATTATTCTGAACAGATACGGGAGTTTGAATATTTATACTCTCATACTGTTCAGCTACTTTATTTTCTGTATAAACAGGCTGAAAATAGTAATTTGATACAGTTGGAGTCTTAAATCTTATAAATAAAGTATTATCAAGTTTTTTTAATTGAATATTACTAGGATTAAAACCATCACTATATGAAACTACAACCCTTACAATATTCGGATTAGTTGAAAACTGGCTAACAACAACTTCTTTTATACCATCTGAATTTACAACCAAATCTTGTAACGGACATTTTAAAATAGCAGAACTTATATCAAAATAAGCCTTATTTTCATCTTTTACTACAATGAGTTTTGGATTTTGAGTAAAAACATAATCATTGCTGTCTGTAGAGTTTACAGTTACAAATGATGAAGAATTATCATATGTAACAGAGTTTATCCCTAAATCTGCGGCAAAAGATTGAATACTTAAGCCAAGGATAAATGCAAATATCAATAAAAACTTAATAAATATATTTTTCATATAATCTTACCTTTTATAAAATTATATGATTATTTTCAACAAATAGCAAAAATGTTACATCTACATAATATTATTTTTACCTAAAATATATGCAACTTCTGTTCTATTTTTCGCACCAAGAGTATCTATTATTGAACTAACATAGGATTTTACAGTATGTTTGCTAATATATAAATTTTCTGCTATTTGTTCATTATCCAAGCCAAGGATTAAATATTTACAGACCTCTAATTCTCTTTTAGTTAAACAATTTATTTTCGTTTTCATATATGCAATTATAGTAATATAAAGGATTTTCAGTCTTAATAATATTTCCGTTTTAGAATTATAAAATATACACTTGAAAAATAAACTTGTTTTATGTATCATAATACTTGTAATAAATAAGCGCTCGTAGCTCAGTTGGATAGAGCGTTTGGCTACGAACCAAAAGGTCGGGAGTTCGAATCTCTTCGAGCGTAAATAAAGAGTCTTTGTTAATTCAAAGGTTCTTTATTTTTC
>CALAWF010000245.1 GCA_937894665.1 uncultured bacterium
AAAGAACTATTCACCATTCACTTTTCACTATTCACTTTTAAAAAAATGTACTTGCATTTTTTATATCAATATGTTAACATAATATTGTTGTAAATGCAACACATTATTTTTACAACATATAGATAAATCCAAAGAAGAATATTAATATAAATAATAAATATGCTTAAATGTGAACACTTTATAGATTCTATATATTATCAATTGGAACAAACGGCAAAGTATTGTCGTTCTTTAGGAATGCAATTGTTTTCAAAGTTGGATTTGCCAATTAATTTAGATGAATTTGTTGTTTTAGATACTTTGCTTGGGCATGAAGGAATTTGTCAAAGAGATTTGGCAAAATTGATTTTGAAAGATCGTCCGAGTACTGGCAGATTGTTAAATTCTTTGGAAGAAAAAGGATACTTAGAAAGATTTGTTGATACAAAAAATAACAGACTTGTTAGAAAAATGAAATTAACTCCTTTGGGCTTAGAAACAACCAAAGAAGTTACGACAATAATCAGGAATTATATAGAAAAATTACCAAAAGTTCTTCCTGATGAAGATAAAGCGGAATTAATTAATTCAATAAAGAAATTCCGTGAAGGATTAGAAAAAGAAGTAGAAATGAAAATATAGAGGTTATTGCGACATGGAAGAAAAAGAAATGCAAGAACAACAAAATGTTCAAGAAAAAGAAACTGATAAAAAACCAAAAGGTATAAAAAGAATGATTGCCGGTGTGGTTATCGCTTGTTTATTGATTGGTGCCGGTTTTTATGTAGTTAATGAAATGCAGTATGAATCTACTGATGATGCTTATGTTGAAACAACAACTGTAAATGTTTCTCCTCGTGTTTCAGGACAGATTGAAGAAGTTTTTGTAAAAGATAACCAATTTGTTCATGCCGGAGATTTGGTTGCAATTATTGATGATGCTGATTACAAAATCAGATTGGAACAATCAGATGCAAATTATGAAAAAATCAAATTAGATCAATCAAATGCTAAAGCTAATTTAGTAGCTGCAGAATCTAATATTGCATTAGCTAAAAAAGATTTAGAAAGATATAGAAACTTATACGAACAAGGTGCTGTTTCAAAACAAACTTTTGATGCTGCACAAGTTAAATACGATTCAGCTCAAGCTAATTTGACTCAAGCAAATCAAGCATTACTTTCTGATAAAAATGGTCAAACAGTTGCTGATACAAACTTAAAAACAGCTAAAGCTGCTAAAGATAAAGCTGCATTAGATTTATCTTATACTAAAATTTATGCTCCACAATCTGGAACTGTTTCATCAAGAAGAGTTGAAAAAGGTATGTGGGTAACTGCCGGTTCTCCACTATTTACACTTGTTCCTGAAAATGTTTGGGTTGTTGCAAACTTCAAAGAAAATCAATTGAGAGGTATGCACCCTGGACAACTTGTTGATATTAAAATTGATACTTATCCAAACAAAGTGTTCAAAGGTAAAATCGATTCTATTCAAAGAGCATCCGGTGCAAAATCTAGTTTATTCCCACCGGAAAACGCTGTTGGTTCATTCGTTAAAATCGTACAAAGAATCCCTGTAAAAATTGTATTCACAGAAGAAATTGATCCTGCTCAATACAATATTGTTCCGGGTATGTCTGTTGTACCAAAAGTTAAGGTAAAATAAGACTCTAAGTTTTGAGGCACTAAGGCAATAAGATTTATTTCTTAAAAGTCTTAGTGTCTTAATATATTAAGGATAAATTGGGAAAATGTCAGAAGAAATAAAAGAAAATGTTGCACAAATGGAAGATGATGAAAAATATCTTCCAGCAAATCCGTGGATTTCAGCAATACCAACTTTGTTGGCTGTATTTATATATGTAATAGATGGTACAATTGCAAACGTTGCATTGCCGCATATGGCAGGTAGTTTCTCTGCTACTCGTGATGAGAGTATGTGGATTTTGACAAGTTACTTGATTGCCAGTGGTATTATTATTCCATCAGTTGACTTTTTCAGTAAATTGTTAGGAAGAAAAAATTTCTATATCATAAGTATTTTGCTTTTCACTATTGCATCTTTGATGTGCGGTATGGCAAGAAATCTTGGTGAGATGGTTGTTTGCAGAATTATTCAAGGTGCAGGCGGTGGTGGTATTCTGCCGATTTCTCAAGCAATTATGATGGAAAGTTTTCCGAAAGAAAAACGTGGTACAGCTATGGCTGTTTTCGGTATGGGCGTAATTATTGCTCCAATTATTGGACCTGTTTTAGGTGGTTGGATTACAGATAACTGGTCTTGGCCTTGGATTTTCTTCATTAACGTTCCGTTTGGTTGTTTAGCAGCAATTTTATCCCAAAAACTTTTATTCAATCCTCCTTATTCTCACCGTCAAAAAGGTGTAAAAATGGATGGATTGGGATTTTTCTTTTTGACAGTATGGTTGTTGTGTTTGCAAGTATTCTTTGATAAAGGTAACAATGCCGATTGGTTTAATGCTACTTGGATTTGTTGGATATTTTCAGTTTCTTGTATTGCGGGAATTTGTTTCTTCGTATCCCAAATTGTTAGAAAAGATACATTGATAGATTTAAGTGTTTTCAAAGATAGAAACTTTGTAATCGGTACAATTATTCAAGTTGTAATGCAAGCTGTCTTGTATGCTTCATTGGCAATTTTGCCACAATTTTTGCAAAGTATGATGGGTTATACGGCTTTCTTGAGCGGATATTCTATGATGCCAAGAGGTTTGGGAAGTATGACCGCAATGGTTATTTGTGCATTAATTGCTGATAAAGTCGATAAAAGAGGATTAGTTTGTATTGGGTTGATTTTACTTGGTTGTGCCGGTTTATTCTTCGGATTTTTGAACTTACAAATTGCAAGTAAAAATATTATGATTCCAAACTACATAATGGGTCTTGGCATGGGCTTGTGTATGGTTCCGATTATCAACTTGTCATTAGAAACTTTGTCAAATCTTCAAATGACAAATGCCAGTGGTATTCAAAACTTGTTGAAAAATATTGGTAGTGCGGTTGGTACATCTTTGGTTGCAACAATGCTAACCAGATTTTCTCAAGTTCACCAATACATGATGGTTGGCAAATTAAGCGATTTAAACCCTGCTTATGTAGAACGAGTTCAAACAACAACTGCGGCATTATCTCAATATGTCCATGTGTCAGTTGCAAATTATATGGCTCAGTATTCTCAATATGGGACATTAGTAAAACAAGCAACCCTTTGGGCGTTCATGGATTCATTCAGAATTTTTGGTTTGTTATGTTTTATCCTTGTTCCGTTATTGCTTTTGTTGAAAAGTGATAAAAATATGAATAGATAAAAGTTAATAACTTAATAGCCTTAGTCCCCTTGATTTATGAGGAATTTTTTTGTAAAATAATCTTAACAAAAGGAGAAATTATGGCTCAGCAATTTAATCCACAGGGTATGAATGCCCAAAATATCAAAAAACGTTATGCAGTTCTTGTTTTTATCAAGGGTTCTACTGCTCCGTTAGTTTTGTATGTAAAAGATGCACAAGTTTTGTATCAGGAATTAATTGAAAAAATGCAGTCTAATCAAGCTGTTTTGATTGAAAAAGAAACAGAAGGACCTTTGAAAAAAGTTTGCTTTATTTCTAATCAAATTGCCGCTCTTGCTATTCAAGAAGAACAATTTGTATAAGTTTAGAGAAAATTATGGAAAAAATATTATCACTAGAAGATTTAGAAAATTCGGAAAATAAAACGTTATATTTTACCTTTGATGAAAAAATTGAAGGTATTGATTGCGTTACTCCAATCCATGCCGAAATGTGTGCAAAATCTTTAGGTGATTTCGTTCAAATAAAAGGTCATGTTACCGGTACGGTAAATTTGGAATGCGATTTATGCCTTGAAAAATTTGAGCATAATTTGGATTTTGATATTGATGAATTATACTCAAAACACTCTCTAATAGGTGAATACGAAGAATC
>CALAWF010000246.1 GCA_937894665.1 uncultured bacterium
CCCACTTGCTGTTGCCCCAACAATTGCAACAACTTTAATTTTATTTTTCTGCTTTGATAAAAGTTTGTTCATAATATCTAAATAATAACACGACTATATAAACAATAAAATAGTAATAGATTATCAATACCAGAAAGTATGCAATTGGGTTAATCATTAAAAGAGTATTAAGAATAGAAATAACCAGTGATAAAATATTTATGTAAATAAATAAAAATAAGGTTTTAGGAAATGTTATAATAATCTTTTTTATCGAATTGTATAAGGCTTTAAATGGATTTTTTTCGGCATATACAATTTCTGGCATCCATAAAATTCCCAAAAAGGAAAGAAGCATTGTTCCAAGTGCAAAAATTAAATACCAACAATTAATTGCAATTATCTGCGATCTTGGTAATGCGTTAATCTCATTTAGAAGTTCTTGGCTGGAAAGAGCTAACTTATCAGTTGAGAGTAGAGATAAATCAATGGTTCCAATATATTTAGAAACCAAAAATGTTATTCCATAGATAAAAATTGAATAGATTATTACTGAGATAAAAATAACTCCGAGCATTGGAAGAAATAGGCGTCCAATACCTCTCGGTAATGACATAATTAAATCCCCAAAGGCTTTAGCCCTATCTTTTTCAAAGACAAATATTTTATCTGACATTCGAATTGTTTTTTTAGCCATATATACCCATGCAGCTAAACAACCACTAATCATAATTAGCATTGTAGCAATTGCAAGTATTAGTTTGGGAATATTGTCGATTGCATCTTTTGCATATGAATAATACCAACTTAACGCAGACAAAAATAGTATCAGCGGTGTTGCTAATATAATACAATCATTTGTTTTCTTAAAGTTGTTCCAAAACAGTTTTAGCATAAAACTCCTTCAAACAGTTTTTAGTTTTTTACAACCTTTTGAGCTTGAGTTTCTTTTTTAGCTTTTTCTCTTCTTCTTTTACGTCTTCTCATTAAATCAACAAAGGCTTCAATTCTTGTGATATAACCTGCTCTACCTGTTTGTTCGTCTAAAATTAGTGGTAAGATAGGAATTTCACAATCTTCTCTCATTGAAGGAAAAATGTTTTGAGACATAATTTCAGGCATACAAGTAAATGGACTCAAATGGATAATGCCATCAATTCCTCTTTCATTTGCGTATGCAACATCAGAAACACATTCAAGTGCATCCCCTCCAATATCTCTCATAAGATATGGTTTTGCAAGCCTGTCTGCTCTTTGTAGGTGTGTTTCCCCTTTTCTAAATATTTTAGGGATGATAGCATCTTTTAAGAAGCTGCTTACGGTTAAACTTCTTCTTACTTCGACACCCATTCTACCCAATTCTTTTTCTATTCCTTGGTTAGAAAATTCGTCATTTACAACGTAAATTTCACCTGTAATGTCAACATTTAAGATTTCTCTATTTTTATCTATCTCAACTTTGCTCATTTCTTCATTAACAAGTTTTTGAGCTTTTTTTAGTCCTAATAGCGTATCATTCTCATCAATTATTTTTAGTGCTTTATTATAGTGTCTTTCAGCATCTCCATGATGGATTTCCCTTGCTCTATAGTAAGAGAGTTTTGATTCTAATTTATCCATCATAAATACTTTAATTATTGCAATTATAATAGCTCTAATAAATAATGGAGGATTATTTTTCCCACTTGCTTCTTTTAGGAAGTTGTACATTCCTTGAATGCCATCATATAATTGAAGTTCAAGATATTTTGCTTCATATCCTAAATCTTTGAGTGCATTTTCAATACACTTTCCATATTCTCCTAATCTGCAACATCCCGGAGAGGTAATCATTGCAACATAATCTGTACCTCCTTCAATTGCTTCGATAAAGTTTCCTAAAATTAACTTGTATGGAAGGCAAATTGCTTCTGGGGAGTGTTTTGTTCCTAGTGATAATGATTTTTTACTTGTATATGGTTCTACGTATGGTTCACAACCGATAATTCTTAATGCTGCTGACCAAGCGTAGCTAATAGTTCCCATATGTGGAAATGATACTTTTTTCTTTCTTTGTTCTTTTTTATTAGTCATTTTATTTATTCCTTAATATATTTTAAGTCTGGATGTCTGGCTGCTGTAACCTCATCAATCTTTTTGACAGGTGTTGTATGAGGTGCTGACAATATTTCTTCCGGATTCTCTTTTGCCAATTCTGCTATTTTTATCATTGTATTGACAAATTCATCCAATTTTTCTTTTTGTTCGGATTCTGTTGGTTCAATCATTATTGCTTCGTGAACGATAAGAGGGAAATATACAGTTGGAGGATGTGTATTCCCGTCCATAAGAGCTTTGGCAATATTTAATGTTGATACTCCTGTTTCATGTTTTTGTCTTTCGCCAGAAAGGACAAATTCGTGCATACAAGGTTCGTCATATGGCAAATCGTAATATTTTTTCAATTTTTCTTTTAAATAATTTGCATTTAATACTGCATTTTCAGATGCGTGTTTTAAATTTTTTCCAAGCATTAAAATATACGCATACGCTCTTACAAATACGGAAAAATTTCCATAAAAATCTTTTATGCTGCCAATTGAATTTTTTAAATTATAGTATCTATAATATTTATTTCCATCAAATTCAATTGTCGGAGTTGGTAAGAAATCTTTTAATTTTTCTACTACTGCAACCGGTCCGGCTCCAGGTCCGCCGCCTCCATGAGGAGTAGAAAATGTTTTGTGTAAATTCAAATGAACAACATCAAACCCCATTAGTTTTGGATTTGTATAACCCATAATTGCATTGAAGTTAGCTCCATCATAGTATAGAAGTGAACCATTATCGTGCATAAGTTTAGAAATTTCTTGAACTCGTTCTTCAAAAATTCCTAATGTATTTGGATTTGTCATCATAATCGCAGCAACATCTTCATTAAGCACGGATTTTAACGATTCAATATCAACTTGTCCTTTTTCATTAGATTTAATCTCAATAATATCAAACCCAGCCATCTTAGCACTTGCAGGATTTGTACCGTGTGCTGAATCCGGAATGATAACCTTGGTTCTTTTTTCTCCAATCGAATCAAAATATTTTTTGATAATCATCATGCCGGTCATTTCACCATGAGCTCCAGCAGATGGTTTAAGTGTAATTGCATCCATTCCTGTAATTTTCAAAAGGGCAGTTTGCAAGTCATACATTAGCTTTAATGCCCCTTGTGCTTTATTATCAGATATTTCAGGGTGAATATTAAATCCTTCTAACGAAGACAAAAATTCGTTAACCTTAGGATTATATTTCATTGTACAAGAACCCAAAGGGTAAAATCCTTTCTCTATACAAAAATTCAAGTCTGATAATTCTTTATAATGACGCATAACTTCCAATTCTGACATTTGAGGAAGTTCGGTATTGGAAGTCCTTAGTAATTTATTGTCTAAAAAATTTAGATTTTCATTTTCATCTGTTAAATTTATACCATCAATACCGTTGCTTTTTTCAAAAATTGTTTTCATATCCTAAATAATCCCCTGTTTTGCCAAGTCTTTTTTTATTCTATCCAATCCCGTCTGTATGATTCTCGAAATTCTGGACTGTGATATATTAAACTCTTCTGCAATTTCTCTCAGTTTCTTTTCTTTGAAAAATTTGTATTCTATGAGTTCTTTTTCTCTTGGGGGGAGTTTTTTCATTGCTTCTAAAATCCCATCTTTTAGTTCCGTAAACTCGATTGTTTCCTCCGGAGTTTTATCATTTGACTTGATTTGTGTTGGGATTTCTGCATCTTGAAGTTCATCGATTGATAGAATATTTTTATAAACATCTGCTCTAAATTCAATATCAGATGTTTCATCCTCATCAACAGCTGTTGTCTTATTTTTTAATGAATACCATTTGTATCTTCTTCTTACTTCATTTCGGATAGCCCATTTAATTGCAGTTGAAAGATAGGTATTATTAAATTTTGATGGATCGTGTCCTTTAAAAAGAATATAGAGAGCATGAGTCCCAATATTTATCAATTCAGGAAGTTCAATCAAATGAGAACTTGAAAACTTTTGATATTCTACTTTTGCGATAATTTCGATAAGTTCTTTATATTCTTTGAGTTTTAGATTTTCTTCAACTGTCATTACTATAACTAATCCTAAAATAATCGTAATATATCTACAATTCTATAATATCAGAAAAAATTATATATGACTAGCTAATGTAATTTTCCTTAACATATTTTATGCTCAATTCGAAACGGAGGATATATGAAAGTCTTATTTTGTACAGATGGTTCAAAAATCAGTTATGGTTCGATTGTAAATTTTTCATATTGGGTAAAAGATTTCTCTTTAGATATTTTAAGTGTTATTGATTGGAGCTGTTTGCCGGATAGTATTCCTATTGAAAATACTGAATTTGCTAACCAGTGTTCTAATTCTGCGAATACAATTCTTGATTATAGTGAGAGATACTTAAATGAAATCGGATTAAATGTTTCTAAAAAAGTTAAAATCTGTGGCGAGGTCGTTGATACTATTCTTGATATAACCGAGAACAATGGGTATAACTGTGTTGTTCTTGGTTCACATGGTAAACGTGGTATTCAAAAATGGTTAGGCTCTGTTTCCCAAGAGGTAGCATCTTCATCACATATATCTTCATATATTTCAAAAGGTTCAAATAATAGAACAAAAATTCTATTTACAGTTGATAATTCCGAACTTAGTGCAAATGTAATGCTTCAGAGTTTAAATTTTCTTGATTTGGAAAATAAAGAAATTTATTTACTTACGGTTTATGAAATTCCGGATTACTTATTTCTTGAAGGAAATGTTGATTCCACTTGGATTTTAGAAATTGAGAAAAAGCAGGAACAGGCTGCACGCTTGCTCCTTAACAGTTTTGAAAAATCTTTTAATGAAAAGCAAGATTTAATAGAAACATATAAAATAGAGG
>CALAWF010000247.1 GCA_937894665.1 uncultured bacterium
GATTTCTTCCGGCAGCTGTTCGCCGCAGGCAAGGTCAACTACCTGCACCGGGGCATCGTCCACGGAATACGCAAAAAGCAGAATATCAAAATACGGGGAATCTGCATAACGATACACACCTGATTTGGCAATGTCGATGTCGCTTTTGGTTTCTAAATCAATCATCAATTTTTGCATATCTCAATCACCCACCCAAGCATAACGCCTAGCCGTCCGCCCAGCTATCTTAGTTCAGAAAATCCTCGTCTTCTACGGTTGCAAAGTCGTCCTCTGCACGGCTGTGACCGCCCAGCGGCTCACCATCCCGAATCTTCTGGACGTTCTGCAAGCCGCAGGCAATGCCACGGGATGTTTTGGTGTTGAACGCATAGAAGGTGATGCTTGCTCTGCCATAGACACCGCTGTAAATCTCGCTGTGGTCTAAAATCTGCTGGCAGGCAGCATCCACAATGCCGGGAGCAGTGATGGAATTAGCATTGACGAAATAGCTGTTGGCATACGCTTCATCGTCTGGTCGCTCCAAGTCACCATCCCGAAGCGGTGTCTTGAGAGAAGTCAGCGGTGGAACGGACTTGCTGTTGCCCTTCAACTTTCCCTGTCCTTCCTCGTAGGCAGCCTGAATGGCGGCACGAATCTTCTCGATGGTTTTCGTGTCCGACTTCGGAATGATGAGGGAAACGCTGTACTTTGGCTTGCTGTTCTCATCCATCGCCTTGGCTTCCCAGAGGTTGGCGTAGCTAAATCTGCATACACCGGTTACTACTTTTGCAGGATTGATATACTTTGCCATGATAAAAACTCCTTTATTCTTTGAAATCTACCTGTGCAGTATTCCACGCAGGTCGTTTGTCTGATAGCGGAACAAGTGTTGGTTTGCCCTGTGGTTTCACAAGCAAATTTCCCAACAATTCTTCAAATTTTTTCTTGCCCAGCATTCTGGTCATTGCGGTAATGCCCAGTACCTTATGTTCGTATGGGTCGAACCCAGCAGCTTGTACCGCCTCCGCTGCTGCAGTTTCACTGCAATATGCTCGTCTGACTCTGCCTTCAACCAGCTTCCAATTCTTCCACACCTTTCCCTGTAAGGACTGCTGCAAGGCGTATTCTTTGACATCGGAAGCCCACGCAACCAGCTGGTCAGCAGTTTCCAAAATCGCTTCGATTTCGGTATCGGTCAGCTTGTCCGGCATGGCAAAATCATACTTCGCCAATTGCAGATTATACTCCGCCCGTTCCCGGCAAGTTGCTTTCACTTTGCAGAAGCGGCAGTGTTCTCCGGCAGAGAATTCGCCCTCGCCTCTGGCGGCAAGTTCGGCTTTTGGTTTCAGTTCGGTTTCCGCCCAGTGCAGCAGTTCCGATAATGGCAGGATGCATTCGCTGAGG
>CALAWF010000248.1 GCA_937894665.1 uncultured bacterium
AGTTATCTTCTTCAACTCTTTCCAATCAATCGTTAAACACTATGAAGATGATTTTCAATTAATCAAATTGTTATTCTTAAGTTTCGTTGATGCAGAAGAAGCTCAAGGTAATCAATATTCATCATCTAAAGTTAATTTATAATAGGTAAATAAAATGGCATTTAGCAATAAGAAAAAACAAAAATTATTCACCGAAATTAACATCACACCGTTAACAGATATTTTCTTGGTATTGTTAATTATCATGATGGTTGTGGCTCCAACATTCCAATCAATGGACAATTCTGTTGACGTTCCAGAAGTAAACAATGGAATAAACATTGATGAAGGTAAAGTTACAGTATCTGTACTTCAAGACGGTTCAATGTATGTTAACGGAGAACCAACAACAGCATCGGCTCTGACTGACAAACTTCTGGCTGCAAAAACAGATCCAGAAAAAGCTGAAGTAGTTGTTAAAGCAGATAAAAACATCAAAAGTGCCAAAATTATGACAATTATGAATGCGGCACAAGATGCTGAATACAAAAAACTCGTTGTTGCAGGTGAACCGCTAAACAAAAAAGAACAACAAAAAATTGAACAACAAGCCAGACAGGTTGAAGTTCCGGAGGATGGAGAATAGAAAAATGAGAGATACTTTTAATGAAATAAACATTACACCGTTAACGGATATTTTCTTAGTTCTATTAATTATCATGATGGTAATTGCTCCACTTCTTGACCAACAAGGTATCAGCTTGAGCGTTCCGGAAAATGTTGAACAATCCAAAGTTGATAAAGAAGCTAAAATCTTATCTGTAATGGTTACAAAAAACAACAAATATTACATCAACAATGAAGAAGTTTCAGTTGACAAACTAGGAACAGTCTTAAGTCAAGAGATAAAAAATTATCCTGACGGATTGTTGATTGAAGCCGATGGAGATTCTACTCACGAAGCTGTCGTAACTTTGATGGACAAAGCTCGATATGCCGGAGTTAAAGCAATTTCTCTTGACCAAATCTAATAATAATATTCACATAGTTTAAACAATATAAAAGCCCAATTGTAAAAGTTGGGCTTTTTCGATTAATTGATATTCCTAAATAAACTTTTTATGCGTAACTCCACCACTTATAATCTGGCGGAAGTTCATTTTCATATGAAGCCTTGATATGATCATCTATCGATTGTTTTTCATTTTTGCCATCAACAGCAGTTGTTGTATTATCGCCGTCTCGATAATAAACATCTTGACCTATACTGTCGTTATAATCAGCATCAACTTGATATGCGGCATATTCACCCCATTGTTCATATAACAAGTATTGCAAACGTTTAAACATTTTAGATTCTTCGTCAGTTACATCACTGCTACTAAGATTATTCCAATGCTCATAATCATCATCTACAAAGAAATGATAGTCCTTATCTGATAATGCACCTTTATCATGCAATGTATCAATAACATCACGAGAAATACTTACGCCATCATTTGTTTGGATATAATACTTGAATGCAGTTGCGTGGGTAAGCTCATGAACAAGTGTATTAACCAAATCATACCAACTTCCATCAAGCAAGCTAATATCCAATGTTATACCTAAATCTTGGTTTCCGTCTTCATCATCTACAAAATCTTCATCATATGTCCAAATTTTATAGTTTCCTGATTCTCCATCATTAGTTGTGTACGGATTATTATTAATTGCATAATAGTTATAAGCACCTAAATTTGTATAACCTGAAGTATTGTTTTTATTCAAATTTGCAATTGCAATGTTTCCAACCTTGATGTCATTAAACATATCTTCTTGATCTAAAAGTCTATCTAATGCATCTAATTGGTCAGTTAAACCGGAGGCCTCTAAATATTCTCTAGCCTTATCTATTGCAAATTCTAATTTTTCTTGAGAAGACATTTTTTCATACTCATCCTGAATTTTATCAGAATAAGAATTTACTTTGTCGTAGTAATCATTAAAATTAGCACCAAGTTCTTCACCAATAAAATCTTTAATTTCTTGGTAAGAAAGAGATGCATCATCATCAACATCTAAGACATCAAAAATTCTATTTAAAGACCCAAAGAAGTCATAGTTTGCATCTTCCCAATCATCATCTTGAGTCAATGTAACCAATTGAGCTTTGGTAATTCCTGATTCTTTTGTAATACTTGAATCGACATTATTCAAATAATCAAACATTGTATCCACATCAACAAAACTTGAAACAAAAGAATTTGTTGGAGTTGGATCTGGTGTCGGGTCAGGAGTTGGAGTTTCGCCACCATTGTGCAAATTATAAATTACAGTCTTAATTTGCATAATTTCAGCCGGACTGAAAGAGCGATAAGAAGTTGATAATTTTGCACTGTTGACATTTGGATTAGCAACTGTTGTTACACTCACAGAATTATACAACTTTTCCAATGCTTCATCAGAAACAGTTGAACCAACTGAAGCCACACTTATTTCATTTTCTATAGGAGCAGAGTTCAAGGAAACAGGAGCATTTTCGGCAACGGAAACATAATTAACCGTATTAGAAAGCTCATCAGATGTCATTTTTCTATTCACTGTATAATTTAAAAATTGTGCCTGATTTATTTCCATGAAAAACCTCTTATATAAATATTTATCGGCTTTTCTAGTGAAAACTTTAAAATTTTCAGGTTTTATTACAAATATTTTACAATTTTTAAAGAATACAGAAGAAAGATACACTCTGCCCATCGGCAAACAGCTTTACCATCGAAAAGTCTAAGACTTTTAAGAGTTTTTATTTCTCTCGGGTGTGAACCTTAACCGATTACATTCCTAATATACCACATTTTTCACCCCCCGTAAATATCCGTATTTTTACTTACGTAAAAATACGACTAGCCACTTGGGGGAGTTTGACACTTGACATCCTTGGGGTGTAAGGCTTTGCGAAGGGAATTTTTTTTGAGAGAAAGGAAAAAAGGAATAGGGAAATAGGGGGGATAAGTTCGTTATAGAAGGCACTAAGGCATTAGGGCATTGAGGCACTAAGGTCTTTATGTAATTAATTCGTCATTCTGAGGGATAAACAAAGGAAATTAAAATAAAATATTTCAAATTTACCCGAAGAATCTCTAACCGAACAAGTTTAGCTTAACCCCTCTACCTTAAAAACTTAACACAAGTTCAGCATGACAACAAGAATTTTCCTTCCCCTTGGGGGGAAGGCTAGGATGAGGGGTTAAACCGTTCTCTACTGCAGTTTTCTCTATTAGGGATACTACGCTTCGCTCAGTATGACGGATTTATCAATGTTGGCTTAGTAAAGCCGACCTACATATAAATTTACCCTCTCAATAAGAGAGGGTAAATAACACTGTCATTTAGTGTAAGAAAAAACAATTTACTTTATTACATTGCCATATTTTGAATAATAAGTTGCTCCTGAAACAGTATCCGAAAACTCCGTTATTTTTGTATATATACTATTTTTATACTGCCATAACTCAGCCTTTTTTGAAGCCCAAAGATGTGTTGAACCCATATCTGTAGGGTGTATATTCTTTGGGAATTCAGATGAGAAAGAAAATACTCTTTTATCCAAGTTCATATAACCAGGATCTCTGCAAGTTCCTAAAGCGGCTCCACGAAAATCATCCTGACTACAGCATTTTTGCTTACTACTATTACAGACAAGTCCATACGGCTCTCTCGCATTCGCATCTTCAATATAAGGTATAAATATAAGATAAGTTTCAGCTTCATACCCTTTTGCATAGAATTCACAATAAGAAACCGTTCGAGAAGCCAAATCTGACCTTGTTCCAGGTTTACACTTAAATGTAATTAAAATAGAAGTATCAATACAGGCAGGAGTAGTATCCTTAATTTCTGTATAAGTACAACATTTATCAGTCGGAGAGGTTATTTTTTTAGTTTTACAACAATCTATACTTGATGGATTTACAGTACAAGGATTAGATGGAGTTGGAGGCGTTGACGGATTTGAAGAACCCCCAGAGCCGGAATCATTAGAAGGAACAAGATAATCTTCATAATATACCTCAGATGTTTCTCTACTTATTGCAGACCTTTCTAATGGATCAATACTAAAATCTCGCAAATCTTCTCCCAAGACATTTGGACCTTTTTTACCATTCAAATCTAACAAACCATGAACACCTAAATTTCCAACTTGAGGGGTTATACATATACTCATTCCATTTTTGAGTTGAGCACATGCTCCCTTATATTCAGGAGTATAAACTTTTCTCATATTATCTTTATAGGTGTAATATGAAGGAGCAAAACAACTACCGTTATTTTCACCACAGTAACGTGCAACTTTAAAATATTTTTTAAGAAATAATCCTGCATTTTCTTCATACGATGATGGCTCACTATCGTAATACATCATTGTTGAGAAAAAGGTTGATTTATTTTCCCCAATGGGCAAGTCATTCACAGCATTATTTATTGATTGGACCTCTCGCTTATATTGGTGATTTAAGATATTCTTTTGATAATTCGTTACCACCATTGGCAAGACAATTGCAGCAATAACACCAACAATCGCAACGGCAATTAACACTTCAGTTAGGGTGAATGCACATTTTTTAATTATGCATTTGAGAGGTTTTACCTTCGCAAAAGGAAGAG
>CALAWF010000249.1 GCA_937894665.1 uncultured bacterium
TGTATAGAGAAACATATGTCAACTTACCTTCTTCTTTATCTTTGCCCAAAGTTTTACCCATTTCTTCAAATGTTGAAATCTCATCCAAAATATCATCCGCAATTTGGAATGCTAAACCAAAGGTTTCAGCAAATTCTGTTAGAGCAACCAGCTTTTCATCGTCTGCTCCTGCTATAATTGCCCCCGTTCTCATTGAGAGTTTGAATAAATCAGATGTTTTGTGCAAATGCAAATATTCAAGCGTTTTTTCTTTATCAATTATTTGAGCGTTATTTTCAGATTCAATATCTACAACCTGACCGGCAATAACTCCTCTTGCTCCCGCAAATTGAAAATATTCATTCAAAACTCGAATCAAAACAGAGGGAGAAAGATTTTTTGAATTTTTTGTAATTACTTGAGGAGCAAAAGTTAACAAAGCATCCCCCGCAAGTGTTGCAATAGCTTCGCCAAACACCTTATGGTTTGAAGGTTTGCCACGTCTAAAATCATCATTATCCATACAAGGGAGGTCATCATGAATTAGAGTTTGAGCATGCAACATTTCAATTGCACAAGCTGTCGGAATTGCATCCTCAATTTCTCCGCCCAAAACTCTGCAAGTTTCAAGGCACATCACGGGACGAAGTCTTTTCCCCGGAAGCATCACCGTATATTTCATAGATTTGAAAATACTTTCAGGGTATTCAATAGGAATAAATTCATCCAATTTATCATTTACTAATTCAATATAATCATTCATCTTCATCGTTATTTAATTCCTTATACATTAATTGTTTTTGAGTGTTTCGAGAAGCCTCACGTTTTTTCGCACTGATTTTTGCAATCGCACGGTTATTTTTAAATTTGCTGGAAGATTCTTCTTTCACACCGTTATATTTTACTTTTTCTTTGTATTCAAATGCTTCGTTTACAAATTCAATGTAGCTGGCATATCTTGTTTCATCAATTTTATCAATATTTTGCAAAACTCCACAACCGGTTTCGTTGATATGAAGACAATTGCCATATTTGCAAGAATCCCTGTACGGAATCATTTCTTCAAACAACAAATCAACATCATGCGGAAGGATAAAATCAAACCTTACATTGCTAAACCCTGGGGTATCAACAATACTTGTATTTTCACCCAATGGAATAATTTCACAATGTCTTGTTGTATGTGTTCCTCGATGAAGTTTATCGCTTACGGAATTTGTTCTTAAGTGAACATTTGGATTTAAGGCATTGATTAAACTTGATTTCCCAACTCCGGAATTTCCACACAACGCACTAATCTTTCCTTCTAAAAGTTTTCTAAAATCATCTATACCTTTTTTTGCTAATGCCGAAGTAAATACAACTTTGTAGCCTAAACTACCATAAATTGATAAAATTTTATCTTGGGCATCTGATTCAAGTCCTAAATCCTCTTTGTTAAAACATAAAACAACGGTGATTTTATAGTATTTGGCAAGTGCAATATACATATTAAGTTGATGAAAATCCAAATCCGGCTGTTTTAAAGCGGATACAACAACAACTTGATCAACATTAGCAACGGCAGGGCGTTTGATAAAAGTTTTTCTCGGAAGAATTTTAGAAATTACATTGTTATCAAACTCTACAAAATCTCCGACAAGGATGGATTGGCGTTGTTTTTTCAAAACTTCACGCACCTTGCATTCATAAAAATTTCCCGCACTTTTTACGTGAAATAAATCAGAATGAATTTTGTAAATTTGTCCTTCCATACATTGATAGTTTACTAAAAATAACATCTCTTTGCAAACTATGATATTTTTGGAGTATTCTATAATTATGATTACAAAAACCGAATTAGATAAACTAGTAGAAAAATATGAAACACCGGATTTTATAAAAGATGATCCGGTACAATTTCCGCACAAATTCAAAACAAAGAAAGATATTGAACTTGCGGGATTTATTGCATCACTGGTAGCTTATGGAAGCCGCCAGCAATTTATAAAAAATTTGAACGAGCTTTTTACATTAGCAGAAAATGAACCACTTAATTTTATCCAAAATTTTGAGCCGAAAATCCTAGGAGATTTCAATTATAGGTTTGGAAAACCAAATGATTTTGCTGAAATTTTTCTTATTTTAAAGGAGCTATACAATACTACTGATGGATTGGAAGAACTATTTGCACATGGATATACACAAGGCAAAATGTTTGAAAATGTTGTAGATTACTTCTATTCAAGAGCTGGTGAAAATGCAAAACAAGGTTTTTATCAAATGATTCCTAACCCTCATAATGGCGGAGCAATGAAAAGAATGTGCATGTTCTTACGCTGGATGATTCGAAAAGGACCCGTTGATTTGGGTGTTTGGAATTTTATTTCTCCTGCAGAATTATATATTCCGTTAGATGTCCATGTTGGAAGAATTTCACGACAAACCGGACTTTTGACAAGAAAAGCAAACGATTTTAAATCAGTTATAGAATTAACCGAAAACTTGAAACAATTCTGCCCGGAAGACCCTATAAAATATGATTTTGCAATGTTTGGCTATGGAGTGAATAACAAATAATTATTCCAAACTATCCAGAATAAATTTGCCGATTTTACCTTCTCTAAAATCACGCAAAATATAAACAGAAGTTCTTTCTCTATCTGTTGAACCACCTGTTAAGAGCCAATTTCTGGTAAGTGAGATATTATCAACGTTTAGCTCTAATTCTTCCGGCAACTTGTAATAATCTCTAAAAACTTTTGCCTGTTTACTATCAAGCATACTCAAAAGTTCTTCTGCAACAATTTCGTTTGAATAAGCATTTTCAGATACAGAATTTACAAACGCTAATTTTTTAGCCCTTTCTTGGTCTTCTTGTTTCATTGGGATAATCCCCGGAGTATCAAGAAGTTCGAGTTGCGGGTTAATTCTTACCCATTGTTGTTGGCGTGTAACACCGGCTTTTGCACCAATTTTTGTTTTTGATGAACGGGTAAGTTTGTTGATAATACTTGATTTACCAACATTTGGAAGACCGACAACCATGATCCTTGCAGGTCTGCGAAGCAATCCTTTTGCCATCAATGCTTGAATTCTTGGTTCAGATAATTCAATCGCTTTTTTAACAATAACATTAATGTCTTTATTATTTTTTGCTTCCGTAACGATTACAGGAATTTCAAAACGAGTTTTTAATTCTTCGATAAAAGGTTTAAGCAAATTTTTATCGACCAAGTCGGATTTATTAACCAACAAAAATCGAGGCTTTCCGTTAAGAAGCCCCGATATATTGTCATAACAACTTGAGATTGGTAATCTCGCATCTACGACTTCAATCACGGCATCCACCAAAGAAAGCTGTTCTTTCAGCTTTTTCTCAGCTTTTGCAATATGTCCCGGATACCAGTGAATGTGAGTCTTATCTTTTTTCAATTTTTTCCTTAATACGAGTTGCTTTACCAGATCTTTCTCTCAAATAGTACAATTTAGCACGTTTAACATCACCACGTCTAAGAACTGTGATTTTGTCAATTCTTGGAGAGTTGATTAAGAATACACGTTCAACACCAACACCTTGGAATACTTTTCTTACAGTGATTGTTTTGTTCAAACCAGAACCGTGCATTTTAATAATTGTACCTTCGAAAGCCTGAATTCTTTCTTTGTTACCTTCAACGATTTTTACGAATACTTTAACAGTATCACCTGCGTTCATTGCAGGAAGTTCTTTGCCTAAATAACTTTTTTCTAATTCATCAATAATTGGGTTATTCATTTTTGCATTCCTTTATATTTCTAAACTATTACTTAATTTGTAATTCCTTAATCGACGTTGAATGACTTTCTTCCACACACAAAGTCCGCCGACGCACGTTCGTATTATAAATCCTATAATAAAGATACAAAATTTGCAAGCAATGACAAATGAATATTAAAACTTGTAACGTTAAAACAGGATTTTTAAGTCAATTATTAATTTATTCATGATATATTTTCGATATGGGACAAGATTATAAAAAACTTTTAAATAAAAAAAAGAAAAAATATTGTGATGTAAAAACAATGGGTGTAAATATCGATAAAAACGAGTATTACGAAATTATTTTATCTAACTCTGCCCACCCTGAAAAATTTGATAGAAAATAATTTTAAGTCAAAATAAATAAAAAGCCCATCGAAAAACCGATGAGCTTTTTATTATATTTGTTATCCAAAAACTTACGAAATCTTGTGGATTTTCATGAAGTTTGTAGATTGTCCTGACATCAAGTGAGGAACTGAACCAGTGATGATTACGCAATCGCCAGCTTCCATTCCAAGTTCTTTTTTAAGGAATTCATTTAATTCGATTAAAGAATTTTTATCAATTTCGATGTTTTTGTCATCAACTTTGATAGATGAAACACTGTTGAACAATTGCATAAATCTACCAACTTTAGCATCTTCACAGAATGAATAAATTGGAACTGATGGTCTGCATTCAGAAATCAATGCAGTTGTATAACCAGTTGCAGTCAAGGCAATTACACCTTTAGCTTTTGGTAAGTTTTTCAAAGTATCAGCAACTGAAACGGCAATTGACATAGGAATTGCATTTTCTTCTGTTCTGATAGTTGAAGGGAATTCATTCTTTCTCATGAATTGGCTATTATTAATATCTTCTGCAATTTTCTTCATGATAGAAACAGCTTCAACCGGATATTTACCGGCAGCAGTTTCACCAGATAACATAACTGCATCAGCACCATCAATAATAGCGTTAGCAACGTCAGAAGCTTCTGCTCTTGTTGGCATTGGATTTTCAATCATGCTTTCCAACATTTGAGTTGCAACAATAACAGGTTTTCTAACAGCGTTAGTTTTTCTGATAATTGTTTTTTGAACGATTGGTAATTGTTGGATTGGAGTTTCAATACCCAAATCCCCTCTAGCAACCATGATACCGTCTGAATATTCAATAATATCATCCAAGTTTTCTAAAGCTTGAGGTTTTTCAATCTTAGAAATAATTCTTAAACGAGAATTATTTTTTTCTAAAATACTTCTCAATGATTGCAAATCTTCTTTGCATCTTACGAAAGATAATCCAAGATAATCAATATCATTATGCATAGCAAAATCTAAGAACATTTTATCTCTTTCAGTCAAAATGTTAAGACTTGCAGTTCCGCCAGGTAAGTTCAAACCTTTACGAGGTTTGATAACACCGGTTGTAAGAACTTTAGCGTAAACAATGTTATCTTCTGATTTTTCAACTGTTAATTGAATTTTACCATCATCGATAAGGATTTTATCGCCAGGTTTTACATCACTTGCAATACCTTCATAGTCAACAGGAATGATACCGTCTTCGTATTTATCCTGATGTCTGAATTTAAGAACTTCACCAGCTTTGATAGCGATAGGTTCATCGAATTTACCAACTCTGATTTTTGGACCTTGTAAGTCTAAAAGAACAGGGATAACTGTGTGTTCTTCTTTTTCAATTTTACGAATAAAATCTAATGTTTGTTTGTGTGTTTCCATGTCGCCATGTGAAGAATTTAATCTAAACATGGTTACACCGGCTCTATATAATTTACGAATCATATCCTCTGAATTAGAGGCAGGACCTAGTGTTGACACGATTTTTGTAGCTGCTACATTTCTCATCTTTTTCCTCCTGATATATTTTTGGGGCTAGCTATTTACTTTTCTATATTATTATCATATAATAAAAATATATTTTTGTTTAGGTAGCAGAAAAAAAAGATGAGGAAGTGAAAAAATGAAAAGACTACTAGCAGGTTTATTAGTATGCGGAATGCTTACTATCAATGCTGTCCCAGCTTTTGCTTACAAAGGAATTGACGATGTTAGCAAAACTTATTGGGCTCAACCAGAAATCGCAAGTGTTGTTAGCGATTCTGTAATGTCATTAACTAACGGTAATTTCTACCCTGAAAACAAAATTTCAAGAGTTGAATTCGTTCAAGCATTACTTAAAGTTTTAGGTAACGAAGATTTAGAAATCAAATCTAACTACAGATTTGCTGACGTTGCAAAATCTAGTGCAGATTATGCTCCAGTTGCAAGATCTCAACAATTAGGTTTGGTATATGGTTACCCAGATGGTACATTCAAACCAGCTGGTCATATCTTGAGAGATGAAGCTCAATCAGTAATCAGCCACATCACAATCGATGGTACAGTTGATTCTAACGTAGTTTCTAAATACTCAGATGCTAAAAAAGTTCCAGCATGGGCTAAAAATGTTTACGCTAAAACATTATCTTATGGTATCTACGTAAACCACCCAAACGAAAACGAATTAAGACCAACTGAAGATTTAACAAGAGCTGAAGCTGCTGTATTATTATACAGATTAAGACAAAGATTAGACCTTGTTAAAGATCAATACAAAAAAGCTACTGAAACAGTTACAGGTACAGAACACTTGAACATGGTTAAAAAAGCTCCTTCTAACGAAGTTACAGTTACTAACTTAAGAAACATCGTTAAAGAAGGTAACGTTTTAGCTATCGAATTCAACGAAGCATTCAAATCAAAATTACATGCTGCAGGTGATGCTGTAACATTCACAAACTCAGAAGACATCGTAACTGATGAAGGTACAGTATTATTCCCAGCTGGATCTACTTTCTACGGTAACGTATTAGATATTAAAGATCCACAATGGTTCAACAAAAACGCTAGAGTTTATGCTCAAATCAACAAAGTTGTTACTCCAGCAGGAAAAACAGTTGACTTGAACGCTAAACCTTTCTACAAAGATTATGCTTTGAAAGAAGGACCATGGATGACTGCGGGTAAAGTTGCATTATACACTGTTGGTGGTGCTGCTGTTGGTACTGGCGCAGGTGTTGGTTTCTCATTCATCCCTAACCCAGACAAAGTTGGTACTGGTATCGCTATCGGTACTCCAGTTGGTGCTGGTGTTGGTTTAGTTACTGGTTTAGTAACTCCAGGATTGAACTACAGTGCTAAAAAAGGTGAAACAGTTAAAGTTATCTTATTAGAAGATGCTAGCATTTCTAAATAGTTAACAATCAGACTATAAAAAGAATCCGGTTTTAAGTTTTTACTTTTAACCGGATTTTTTTGTAAAAAATACAACTTTATAACTACAACTTTTCTCTATAGACATCACTCCTTATGGATATGGGATTTTTATATGAAACTTTTAAAATAAAAATGTTACCCAACAGATGTAAGCATAAAAATATAAGGAGTAAAAATGAAAAGATTTTTAAGTTTCTTCACCCTATTGGCATTCTTGACTATTCCTGCCCAAGGAGCTTTTGCGTGGTCATATGACGGAATGAATAGTTTAAATCCGTTCACAGGTTTTAGAAATTGCGGATGTCAAAAACAAAAAGTTGTTAAATGTAAAAAGCCAAAACTTACAAAATGTGAAAAATTACATGGCGTAAAAATTAAAGGCGAACCTTGCGGATGTGCTGCACCAATACAAGTTAAACCAAGATGCAACACATGCCAAAAAGTATTTTAAAGGAACTTTTACTTCCTGAATAAAAAGAGGAACATAAGATTATGTTCCTCTTTTTATATAATATTTCGTTTTTTATAAACTAAAATTCAATAGCTTTAAGGGCATTAAAGATTTTATCCGTAATTTCTTGAATATATTCTTGGCTAACCATGCCATTAATTACAGCATCAGAAATTTGATAAGCAGGACGAATATACTGTTGAGCGGTTTTATTTACATCTGCAAACTGTAAATCAGCAGCTTCACCCGTTTTACCACGTTGAGCTGCACGTTTGTACCATCTGTCTTTGATAACTTCAAGCGGAGTAAATACATAAACTTTAACATCCATAATATCTCTCACGCCTTCATTCAAAACATACAAACCTTCTGTTAGAATAACTTTTGCAGGTTTCTTTTCATCACCGTTAGGATCAGATTCACAAGTTACAAAATTGTAACGAGGGGATTTGATTGTTAAACCTTCTTTTAAAGAAACCAAATGGCTCTTCATTAAATCTAAGTCGATTACATCCGGAGTATCAAAACTAAAACCGGTTTTAAATAAGGCTTCGTAGCTTCCGGCTTCTTGCAATTCTTTCGATGTGTCTTTGTAATAATCATCACAGCGAATTACGGTATAAATACCTTCTGTTTTATTTTTAATACATGCTTTTATTGTATTATCAACAAAAACAGTTTTCCCTGATGCACTCTCACCGGTTATCCCGATAAGAAAAGTCTTTTTCTTTTCTTGAACAACTTTTCTTGCAATATTCATTATCAAATTGTCAGATATTTTCAAAAACAAAGGTTGTTCTTGTTTTTTATCTTCTTCAAGGATTTTTTTCAATGTTTCTACAATTGTAGATATTAATTCCATATCTCTGCGGTTTGAATAAAAATCATAACTTGTCAATTCGAAATCCTTTAACATTAGTACTTCCCCTTTGCAAACATGTTAATATTCTACTTTAAAATTATTTAAACCTCCACTAAAGATGAAATTTTGTAACAAAAATTTTATGAAAAATTAAAGTTTTTATATAAATGTGCCGTAATACAAATTGTTGAGATAATAAGGAGTATAATTTATGTACACAGATGAAATTTTTGAAAACGCATTAAAAGAAACAAAAGAAGAAAGTTTCAAAGCATTGCAAGGTGAAGTGAAGACTGTAGAAAGAGTAATTGAAAAACTTTTAACTCAACTATTAGAATGTACTTCATCTGTATCAGAACGTGATTTCCACGTTTGCGGGGTTTAAAAACAACTTTTAAGACTTGAACAAAATCAAATAAAAAGAGTTCCTAAATTTAGGAACTCTTTTCGTCTTTTTGCGTTGGATTTATACGTTGGGGTTATATTTGAATTTAGTTGGGTCTTGTTGTTGAGATGATTGATAAGAATTTGAGAAAATACTTCCTGTTTGATTATACATTCCGTATGAGCTGTATGGATTAAAGATATTATATGAATCAAATGATGGACTGATTGCAGGAATTGAGCCGTACGGATTACTCATTGAGAAACCATTTGTTGATGACAAGAATGGATTTGTCAATGGTGATTGATAAGCTGTTATTGGATTTGTATAAGCTGGTGTTGTATAAGAAGGAGTTGTAACTTGTCCTTGTGCTGTTCCGTTATTTTGACCTTGAGTTACACCAGTTTCAGTGCTTGCTCCTTGTTGTTCATCAGAAGTTTGTTGTACCGGTTGTTGTATTGGCTGTTGTACCGGTTGTTCAGAAACAATAGGAGTTTGGTGCTCTGCTCGTTGGCGAGCCTCCATTTCGGCTTGTTGCTGAGCTTCTCGTTGAATTGCTCGTTGAGTTTCAGTTGGAGCAGTTGTATCTTGAACACCAGCTCGTCTTAACTCTTCAGCTTGTTGTTCTTCAAGACTTTGAGCTTCAGCCATCTGTTCTTGAGCTTCTTCTTTTTGTTCGGTGTAAGATTTACCAACAACTTTACTTGTTAACCATTCACCGACCATCCAACCTACAATGCTACCAATTCCTGGACAAATAGCCGAACCAATTGCAGCACCAAGAGCACCTCCACCTAATCTTGCAGCAGATTTACCTGCTTCAAGAACAGCAGCTCCTGCACCTTGATCTTTTGCAGTTTCTATAATATTTGGAATTTCACAAGCTATTGTTAAAACAGCACCAATAAATGGCATTTTTTTAGCCACGCCTTTAAAGAAACCTTTAATTCCTCCCCAAATGCTACTTTTGCCTGCGGCTTTAGCGGCTTTTGCAGCAAATTTAGAACTTTTAAATAAATCTTTAGGCGTTGAAATAAGGTCTTTACCTAATCGTTTAAAAAATCCACCTTTAGCTGCTTTTTGTGTTGCCACATGTTTTTCTAAAGCCTTAACACCGGCATCAGCTTTTATAAAAATTGAGCCTTTGGCACTTCTCATTGCCTTACCCATGGTTTCTGAGCCTGTTCCTAAAATAAGTTCAGGAGCAAGGTTACATACCTTTTTACCATATTTGAAACCTAATTTCAAAATTGATGATATTCCCATTTTAATTCCCCTGTGTTATATTTCCCCGTACTATATTAAAGTATTTTGCTCTTCAAAAATTGCGTTTTATATTACAAAATATTAACAATGCACAACCGACATTCTAGCTGAATGCCGGTTGTTGAAATAGAAATGAGGGGTTTTATATTATTATGCAATAGTATTAAAATTCATATTTTGCATCATCAAATCGTTACTATATGGGTTTGACATACTATTTGTTAAAAAGTCATTCATATTACCAACGCCTGAAAATGCAGGATTGTATTGATGAGAGTTTTGAACAACTTGAGGTTGTTGCTGTTGAAGCAATGCCATTGCTTCTGCTTGTTTTTCTTCTGCTTCAGCAACTTTTTCAGAATAAGATTTGCCAATGACCTTGCTAGTCAACCATTCACCTAATCCCCATCCGATGAAACCTCCAATAGGACCAAATGCCATTGAACCAACAGCCGCACCGATTGAAGCACCGGTCAATCTAACTCCGGCTTTTGCAACTTCTGCAACACCTTGTCCAACACCTTGTTCTTTTGTAGCTTTGAAAATATTAGGTAATTCAAAACCAATCAACATCAAGTTACCAATCAAAGGCATTTTTGACCAGAAGCCTTTACCTAAACCTTTTAACCCGCCTAAGATACCACTTTTACCGGCAGCTTTTGCTGCAGTTGCACCGCCTTTTGTTGCAGCAATTAAATCTTTTGGAGTTGATTTTATGGAACTAAAAATTCTTGAAAATACTGAGCCACTTGTACGTGTTTTTTTCGCTACATTTAAAGCTAAATTTCCGCCACCTTCTTTAATACCTTTAAGTAACGCTTTTTTAATTGACAGATTATTTTTAATTCCTGCTTTGAAACTATCTCTAGCACCACGAACTAAAACATCCGCACCATCTTCAAAAAGAATAGATGGAACTGTTTTAACTGCACGTTTAACAGTTTTGATACTAGGAAGAGCCTTGTACGCACTTTTTGCAATTGACACTATTGACATACCTTACCTACCTTTGCATAATAAAATACACATTTTTCTAACCTACATTTATATAAAAAATTTTTCCGCCTCAAAATTGACTAAAATTTAAGAATTGTTAACAAAATTAATAATAAAAATGCCGGTCGCACACATGCTCCGGCGTTATTAAACTCTCTTCTTATTTTTAAATTTAGTTAGTATAGTAGTTTTCTCTAATTATTTTACAGCGGATAGATTCGCCTTGATTCCTGCGTCTGAATTTATTTCACACGCATTTGAATACGCCAAACTCCGGCGTTTCTTTGCTCCTCTTAATATTAATTCAACACTTTCGCATCTGTTATTTGATGGTGTTGTTATCTTCTTTAGCATTATTTCTTACTCCATAGATTTCTGATTACAAATAATCTATCGGCAAGCTAAAGAAAAAACTTTAGAATTTTATATCATTTGTTAACAAATCTTAATTAAAATAATGAAAGTTGTTTTTGTTTTTCAAAATGCTTTCTCAAAAATGAAGGTCTATGATATTTGCTCAATCCGTATTCATCAATTGCTCTCAAGTGTTCAGCCGTCAAATAACCCGCATTACGATTCCAACCATATTGTGGGAATTCAGATGCAAGTTCTGTCATATATCTATCTCTTGTAACTTTTGCTAAAATGCTTGCAGCCGCAATCGAAGCAGACTGACCATCACCTTTAATTATAAATTTTTGAGGATAAGTATAATTTCTGATTAGTTTGTTTCCATCAACAAGGGTAATAAAATCTTTCAAACCAGCCTTTTGAATAACATTTTCACAAGATATTTTCATCGCCTTTAAAGACGCATTCAAAATATTTATACGTTCAATCTCTTCAACTTCAACACAAATTATAGAATTAATAGTATTATTCAAAATCACATCATAAAGTTTTTCTCTTGCAGTATGAGAAAGTTTTTTAGAATCATTAAGTCTATCCAAATCTAAAATTAAAGAATCTGTAACCTCAGGAAAATAAACACATGCCGCAAAAACA
>CALAWF010000250.1 GCA_937894665.1 uncultured bacterium
TTTAAGTGAACCCAAGTATCCTTTATTAATAAAGTCAAATATACTCCACAACTCTGTCAATCTGTTTTCTACAGGAGTACCTGTCATTGCAACTTTGACATCTGCTTTTAGCATTTTGATAGCCAAAGTTTGTGCAGTATCAGGGTTTTTGATGTTTTGAGCTTCATCGACAATAATTGTACTCCAAGCATGTTTTTTCAATTCTTCAACATCTATTCTCATAATTGCGTATGTTGTAAGAATTACATCATGGTTAACTTCTAGGTGTCTGTCTGCTCCGTGATAGATTACTGCATCTAAATCAGGTGCGAACATTTGAAGTTCTTTCATCCAGTTACCCATCAATGTAGTTGGGCAAATTACAAGTACAGGTTTTTTAAGTTTGCCTTCTTCTTTCATTTTCAAAATCAAACTGATAACCTGAATTGTTTTACCTAAGCCCATATCATCTGCCATACAAGCACCAAAGCCTTTTGACACGTTTGTCCATAACCATTTCAAACCAACTTCTTGGTATGGACGAAGTTCGCCTTTCAATCCTTTTGGAATAGTCATTTCTACAGGTTTTGTAAAGTCGGATAGAACTCTTGCAAATGCTGCATCGTAGTCAAAATCGTACTGTTGCAATTGACCTGATAATGAAGCGTGGATAAGTTCCATTCTTGACATTGATTTAAGGTTAGATTTTGCAATTTGTTCAAATATTTTTTTGCTTTCTTCTTTATCAATCAATACGTATTTGTTTTTGTATTTGATTAAGCCGTTATTGTTTTCAACAAGTTTTTTAAATTCTTCAAGTGAAATTTTTTCGTTGCCGATTGCAATTTCGTATGAGAAATCTAAGATGTCGTCTAATGACATTTTTGAAGAAGATGTGTTGTTAATTAAATCTGCCAAATCTTGTGTTCTTGATTCTTTAACTTTTGCATTGATTGAAGCTCTAGGGATAACGATATTAACAAGTTCTTCCGGCAAGATAACTTCAATTTGAGCTTTTTGTAAGTAGTAAGCGGTTTGAGTGATAATCTTGTAGATTTCGTTCAAGTTCAAGTCAAGGTACAATTTATCTTCATCTTCAAAAAGTTGTTCAAGTTCAGGCATGTAACGCAAGGCATAATTAAGTTGTTTTTCAACAATTCTTGATATGTCTGATGCTTTAGCCCCAAAGACTTCTTCGTCTGTATAAAGTTTATCAATAAGTACGCTTTCGTCTGTTTTGCGGTTTTTGATATAAACTTTTAGTCTAAATAATTCGTCTTCAACTTTTTCTATTTTGAAATAAGGGATTACGTCATATTTGCCTAGGTATAATTCATCGAACCATTGAGCAAAGTTTTCAGCAATGTCTTTTCCTTTCAAAACGGCACGTTGTTCTAGGTCTTTTAAAAGATAAGTTCCGGATTTAACATCTTTAAATCTGTACATCTTAATTCCTAAGAATTTATAAATTACATAATTCAAATAGGTGTAGATAAATTCATATACAAAGTTTTTCGGTTTTTCACCTTTTATAAACAAATCATCCGGCATGCACTCTTCAAAAAGGTTGATAATACGAGCCATTTTTTGATTATTGATGATTGGTTCGTAAACAATTCTGAACATTTGTCCGTAACGTTTTACTGTTGGGATGAAATATAATTTTTCAATTAATTTCATTACAAAGTAAGTTAACTTGTTTAAATAGATAAATGTCGGAGTTAAATCTTCTAAGTCAACAACGTTTCCAAATCCACCAAAATAATCCATAACTAAATCCCAAGCCATGAAATATCCGACTTTATCATCAAGGACTTCTGATTTGAAACGGAATAAAGAACCTTTAGATTTTAGGTAGTATTGGAAGTTGTTTGTTGGGGTAACGAAGAATGACAATTTTTTTCCGCCAACACCTGTAACACTTTTTTGTCCATTATCAATTAAATAGAAATTTGTGTTTCTTGTTGGGGCATTAGGGCTTAGGAATACTCCAGCAAATTCATCTTCTATGATTTGGTAAATCATACTCAATGTATAGCGGAAATCTTTATTCTTAAATCCTTCTGGATTTTCGCTCAAGTTGAAAAACAATTCATCTACATTATTCTTTTTGAACGAAAAATCAATGTCTAAATTTTCAATCTTATTACTCATATTTTTCCTTTACTTACAAAAGTGAATAGGGGGAATAAGGAACAAAGGGAATAAGTTCATTACATATATTTTTAAAGAACCTATTTCCCTATTTCCTTTTACCTTATTTCCTTACTTAATTAATGATTTTCCTGTCATTTCAGCAGGTTGTTTGATTCCTAATAATTGTAATACTGTAGGAGCAACATCGCATAATGCACCGTCGCCATCTCTCAATTCAGTTCCTTGAGGAGCATTGATTACAACGAATGGAACATCGTTAGTCGTGTGAGCTGTTTCCGGAGTTTGTTTTTCTTCATCAAACATAACTTCAGCGTTTCCGTGGTCAGCTGTTAACAACATAACAACATCATTTTCTTTACATTCTTTTGCAATTTTTCCAACGCATTCATCAACTACGTGGCATGCTTTAGTTGCAGCTTCAACAACACCTGTATGACCAACCATATCAGGGTTTGCAAAGTTAACTAATACGAATTGGTATTCAGGATTTTTAACTGCTTTCAATACGTTTTCGCAAACTTCCGGAGCACTCATTTCCGGTTGCATATCATAAGTTGCAACTTTTGGAGATGGAACAAGAACTCTTGTTTCGTGAGGTTGAGGTTGATCAATACCTCCGTTAAAGAAGAATGTAACGTGAGCGTATTTTTCAGTTTCAGCAGTTCTGAATTGGTGAATTCCGTTAGCTTCTAAAACATCGCCCAAGATGTTTACTAATTTTTCTTTAGGGAATGCAACAGGGTATGTGAAAGTTGCTTCGTAACTAGTCATTGTAGTATATTTGATATTTTTAAGAACTTTCTTTCTGTTGAATCCGTCAAAATCAGTGAAATTAATTGCCTTAGTGATTTCTCTGGCTCTATCAGGTCTGTAGTTAATAAAGATGATAGAGTCGTTGTCGTGGATTCTTGATTCTTCACCGCCAATTACTGTAGGAAGAACAAATTCATCATTATCACCTCTTTCGTAAGATGCTTTAACACCTTCGCAAGCAGATGCTGCATGTTCGCCTTCGCCTAACAATAGAGCGTTGTAACCTTTTTCAACTCTATCCCAACGATTATCTCTATCCATGATATAAAATCTACCGATAATAGTTGCAACTTGAGGCAAACCGTATTTTTTCAATTCATCTTCAACCGGTTGCAAGAATGTGCAAGCACTTTGTGGAGGAGTATCTCTACCATCCAAAAAAGCGTGAACATAAACTTTTTTCAAACCGTTTTCTGCAGCCATTTTAATCAAAGCTAACAAGTGATCTAAAGATGAGTGAACACCACCAGTAGAAACAAGTCCGAAAATATGTAAAGCTGAATTGTTTTCTTTTGCATGGTTCATAGCCA
>CALAWF010000251.1 GCA_937894665.1 uncultured bacterium
CGAACAGTCAAGAGCTTCTGCTAATTGCTTAAATTGTTTGTCATCAAAAGATTTATCATCAGCAGATTTCCCACTCAAATAACCAAGACAGTTTATTTCTACAAGCATTTTTCCAAACATCATTGGTTGAGATTTTATTGCAGAAATTAAATCAGGAAATTTAGGATTGTTAAAATATTTATAACTCATTTCTGCAAAATCTTTATCAAGTTTAGACTTAAACTCCTTGATTTTGTTGGAAATATTAAATTCTTCATCCCCATAGAAAAAGTAAATCATACCTATATTCTAAAAAAAAACTAAATTGATGTAAAGGAAAAGTTAGCGAAATTCTTATAGAACTTACTTTTCTTTTTTGGACGGAAAAATATGATAATAAACTAACAATGTTAAAATCACAATTAACCCATATATTTTAAACTTAAGTATCAAAAAAGATACAACAACAGAAATAATAATTCCTGCCACAAGATATTTAATAATATTACGCACTCTTTGATTAATTAGTCGAACTTCCCTAACCTCTTGAGCCATAATTTTTATATTAGATTGCTCCTTAGCTTTTTCTTCAGTTCCTTCATCGATAACTTCATTTTCTTTCAACTCTTCAACCGCATCACGATAAGTACGATTAACAAATCTCTCAACCAAAGACAACACTACAGTTTCCGGAGCTTCATTTTTCACACAGGCATACATAACTTCCCACATAGCATACCAGATTTTTTGCATAACAACTTTCCAATACTTTGCAGGAATTCCAGAACGAAACAAATCGATTTCTTTATGGAAAGACCATTCTGCCATCACTTGGATATAAAAACATTGTTGTTCAAAATCTATACGACTAAATTCCTCATCATCTTGAATTCCAGAAGCCATCAATGTTGCAGACTTCCTAATATTACTGACAAGATAGTCTTCTTGTAACTTATTAACATCTTTTGGTAAAAGTGGTTGAATTTGTACAATAAGACTCTCTATAAAATCTATGTATTTCTTGTCAATGCCTTTTTCATCCATTTTATTATTATAGGAAATAAGAAGACAAAATTTGTCATATAGATAGACTAAATATTTATAAAATTAGCAAAAATTATTTTTTAGATTCATCTTGGTATTGAGCTGTACCAGGGAATTTGTCAGAACCGGTTCTCCATTTTGTAATTTGGTATTGAAGTTTCGGTATAAATGTTGACAAGAACAGTGCTGATGTTACAAAACCTGCACCCCAGTTAATAGCATTCATTTTCAAGTTTTTAGATGACATCTTGCTCAAGAATTCCTTAGTAATTTCTTCGGAATTTGATTTTTCAGCCGCTTTTGCAATTGATTGAACATAATCTACAAGTTGTTTTTTAAGAGAATCTAATTCACTTTGAGCAACATATTTATATTTGTCAGTAAATTTCTTTTGGAAGATATTTTCATAGAATTTTTCTAAGAATTCCGGATTATTAATATAACCACCAGCAAGAATATCTTTAACTTGACCTTGTGTAAGAATTGATGTTTCAACAATTTTTGGTTGAAGTTTAGACATCATTTCAGCACGTTTTTCATACATTGCCAAGTCTGATTCAGGAACTAAAGATTTCAATTCAGCTTTAAACACGTCAAGAGAAATCACTTTGTTATGATTGCCTGTAAATTTAGCTTTCAAACTTTCCGGAAGTTCAACTGTTTTACCTAACATATCTTCTCTAAATTGTTGAGCAGAAACATTTGTACCTTTATCATCAATATAATTTTGCATATATTTTGTTGCAAAATCAGCAGATACTGGATCAAGTCTTGAAGGATTACCATTTTGTTCAGCTCTATTCAACCAGTTATTCATATTTGCCATATTAAACATATAGAAATAAATTGAACTCAAATCTCTGAATAAAATTTCAACTCTTTCATCATTATTTCTTGCAGAAATTGCACGTCCGGAAGCTGTTCCGGCATCAACAGATAAAAGTTTATAATTTCTATCACTTTCAAATTTATTCGCTACAGACAATAAATTTAAACCGAATGATACATCTTTTTTCTCATCGTTATTGCCTTTATTTTGAGCAAAACTATCAAATGTTGGGCGAGAATTAAATACATCGCCTTTAGAATTTGTTTTATTATTCGCAATTACAGTTTTAACTGCATTTTCTTGAGCCTTTTCAGGATTTTGATTTTTATGATAAGAACGAGTAATTGCTTGGTTAATTTTTGGTAAAACAAAACCAATAAATGCGTTCGCAATCAATACACTGGAAATAACTTTGACAAATTTGAATCTTGCCATAGTTTTTTCCAAGATTTCAGCACCATTTTTAGTCTTTTCAAAAGCTAAGAAGTTTTTAAGAGGTTTTCTTACTGCATCAGAAGCAATATCAACTGTTTTGTTAGGTAATTTCAAAATCTTTTGACCAAGTTTTTCAAAAATCCAGTTCAAAGCAGTAACTCCGCCTAACCAAAATACTGCACCGGAAAATTCTTCCGTAATTCTTTCTCTTGCTTCATCAAAACCACCTCTTTGGTACGCTTGGTATGTTCTACCAGCTTCAACAAAAGCCTCTAAAGCAATAACCGGCAAAAAGCCATCACTGGCAGCTTGTTTTACTATATTTC